>NZ_SZPP01000028.1:0-42518 GCF_030263775.1 Candidatus Jettenia sp. AMX1 | reverse complement strand
TCTATATATCAGTGTATACACTCAAATTGCTCATCTTCTCCTTATATGTCAATATCTTATGACTTTGCTTCGGCTTTACTTTAGTAAAGTCACGCTAGAGAAAATATTACCATATCATCAAATCCCGAAGGGATGATACCTCAACACAGATATCCTATGTCACCCCTTCGGGGTTAAACGGCCTTTTTCTGCTTTTTCGTACCTGTCAAAATCAAAGATTATCTTTCAAGATCCTGATAGTAGAGAAAATGTGCGTGATACAAAGTATGAGATTGATTAAACGTAATTACTCAAAATAAGGTGCAAACCAGACTCGGAAGTTGTCCAAAGGTTATCTTTTCACAGTTATTGCGAGCAAGGCAAAGAAGAAGTAATCCCCCTTGATCCCCCTTTAGAAAAGGAAGAGACGTATGAATGATTGAGAAAAGGAGGAGATAGGTGAATGTTTTGAAAAGGCAGGGCTTGGGAAGATCTGTCAAGAAGGAGGAAATACAGGAATTGTTAATTCTCTTTCCTCTTTCCGAAACGAAAGAAATACCTACATTTCCCCCTTTTTTAAACTTATCTTTACCCACAAGTCAGAGAGATAAATTTGAGTAGTGCGATAAGACGAAACAAGGTGGCACGGACAAACCATGTCCCCGTATATCTTGAACGGGGACATGGTTTGTCCGTGGTGTTCGAATACACCCATGGATAGGGAATATACCACACTGACAAACAGAGTTTGTCAGTGCCACCCGGGAAGAGGCTTACAGAGAATAAAAATTTCCAGAGGGACACCCCCGGCAAAACATCTCTTCATAGTGTTCTAAAGATGTGGGTAAGGATATGTTTTTTAAAGGGGGATTAAGATGCTTCAGTCCTCCGCCATGGCGATGATACGATACTGCCTATTACCCTCTTGGACAGCCCTTATCCATACAACCCTTACGATCCAACAGTATTTTGAGCAACTACGATTAAACTTATAGATATAGTATCCAAATGATGAAACCGAACATATCATCAGATGAAGAAAGATTCCCCAGTCTGTCATTGCGAGGGTCTTTTCCGAAGCAATCTCTTCTGAACTATTCAAGGGATTGCTTCGGACACTACCCTTGCAATGACATTTTCAGAATCCTCTGCATTTCATACACTTACTTATTAGCCAAAGACTCAACCTTCTCCCTATTCTGTTCGGTTTCATCTATTGAATACTATAAATTTATTATATTACGGAAATTAACACTGTCAGGATTCTAAACCCCGACAGTGTTCTGTAATTTCAACAAACATTGAAATTTCTATACATTACATGAAGTTTTTTGTACACTTGCATTCATTTTTAGGGCTTTTTGGAAAATTCTACGAGCAGCCGCACAAACAGTTACCGTCAACTCAGATCGATTTTCCAGTTCCCGATAATAACGATTCCTGTTAAATTTTCTCAACATTACATTCTATTTCGAATAGCTACTTGCATGAACCATCGGATACCCTGCCTTTTTCCATGCCTCAACACCACCGCCAAGAGCCTTTGCATTTTTGTATCCTTGCTCAATATATTTTGCTGCCTGACCGGCAGCGCTGTTTTCATTCGGTCAGGCACAATAGAAAATAATTTCCTTGTCCTTAGCAAGTGAAGGAAGCCTGGATTTAAATTCTCTGAGCGAAATTGCCTCTTGCAACTGCATTTGTTTATATTTTACATCATCCTCATATGCACATACAAGAATGGCCTCATGAGATTCAAGTTTTTTATGAGCTTCTTCCGGGGTAATACGTATAGGTTGTATCATAATTGTCTACCTCCTTATTTTTTGAATTGTACATTCTCAAACGACCAAACACATGCTTCTCCTCCGAAATATATTGTTTATAGTATTCCAAGTATGAAACCGAACATATCCTCTCCTCAACAGAGGAAAGACTGTCCCGATGTCATTGCGAGGGTAGTGTCCGAAGCAATCCTTTGCATGTTTCAGAAGAGATTGTTTCGGAAAAACCCCTCATAATGACATGTTTAAGGATTCCGTATGTTCCCTACACCTGCATACAACGAAAGATTAACTTTTGCCACATTCTGTTCGGTTTCATCTCCTGGATGCTATAGTTTCAATCGTTAATCACTATAGCACTAATTTTGGTACAATTTAAACATCAAAATCTATGCCAAAAATATGGAAAAGCGGTTTTGTTCTTATGCATTTTCCAAAATTTGCATAAAAGCATCTCAAAAGATAAGGCGGCTATTTATTGTACCCTTTGCACTTTGATGATTTTAAGCATTGCCCGGAGACCACGCTGCCATATGCTTGAGAAGTATCCACCGCCTTTTTACATCAGCCCCGGCCTCCTTCATGAGGGCTGCTGCCAGTTCCGGATTACTTGCTCTTAGCGACCGATATCGGTTCTCATTATAAGCATACTCTTCAAAAGAAATCGTTGGCTCTTCGCTATCAATAACGAGAGGATTCTTACCTTCTTTTTCCAGTACCGGATTATAGCGGTACAGGGGCCAGTGGCCGCAGGCAACGGCTTTTTTCATAGCTTCAACCCCTTTGCTCATTTCAATACCGTGTGCTATGCAGGTTGAATAGGCAATAATCAATGCAGGTCCATGATACGCCTCAGCCTCAGAGATTGCCTTCACTGTCTGTATCTGGTTAGCCCCAAAGGCTACCTGTGCAATGTAGATATTTCCGTACGTAGCCATGATCATACCAATATTCTTCTTCGGAGTTCTCTTTCCACCTGCTGCAAACTGGGCCATAGCTGCTAAAGGGGTTGACTTGGACATCTGACCGCCCGTGTTTGAATAGACTTCTGTATCCAGAATCAAAATCTTTATATTTTCACCGGAAGCCAGGACATGGTCTAAGCCCCCATAACCAATATCGTATGCCCATCCATCCCCCCCAATTGCCCATACTGATTTCCTGACAAGATAATCGGCAAGAGAATGGAGATGCTTTGCCTCAATGGAACTATCTTTCGATACTCTCTTTTTCAATTCCTCAACACGGGCACGCTGTGCCTCGATACCTTCCTGAGTTGACTGATCGGCATTTTTTATGGAGTCAAATAACCCTTTTGCATCTGCATATGAAGGATTTGTAGCAAGTCTGTCTATGAATTCCCGTGCCTGCATACAAAACTTATCTGCCGTCTGTCTCATACCAAGACCAAATTCGGCGTTATCTTCAAACAATGAGTTCGACCAGGCAGGTCCCCTGCCGTCATCCCTTTTTGTATAGGGGGTTGTTGGCAAATTTCCACCGTAGATCGAAGAACAACCCGTAGAGTTGGCAATAACTAACCGATCACCAAAGAGCTGGGTAAGTAATTTTATGTATGGGGTTTCTCCGCAGCCGGCACATGCGCTGTGATACTCAAAGAGTGGTTTTGAGAACTGACTTCCTTTCACGGTTGTAACCTTATACTTAGCCGGATCAAGCTCAGGCAAACTGAGAAAGAACTTATAATTTTCAGCCTCTACACGCCGCCGCGGCTCCTGAAGTCTCATGTTGATTGCCTTGAAATCCGGAATCTTTTTTCCTTCTGCGTCCTTTTTATATGCAGGGCACGTAAATACACACGAACCGCAACCGGTACAATCTTCAGGCGCTACCTGAACGGTAAATTTAAGTCCCTTGAGTTCCTTGCCGGTAGCATCAATAGATTGAAACGTGGAGGGTGCGTTCTGTAATAATGAAGGGTCATATGCCTTTATCCTGATCGTTGCATGGGGGCATACAAAAGAACACTGGCCACACTGTATGCAAATATCAGGCTCCCAAACAGGTATTTCAGTTCCTATACTCCTTTTCTCATACTGTGTAGTTCCCGTTGGCCAGGTGCCATCGTCAGGCATAGCCGAAACAGGCAGGGAATCCCCTTTATTGGCAATCATCCTTGCAGTTACACGCTTGACAAAATCAGGCGCATCTTCAGGTACGATCGCACGCATTCTGACCTTGCTGGTAACCTTGTCAGGCACCACTACCTCTGCAATGCTCTGGATTGCCTTGTCTACTGCTGCATAATTTAATTTCACCACTTCCTCACCCTTTTTTGCATACGTCTTTTTAATCTCAGACTTGATCGATTGAATCGCATCTTCCTTTGGGATGACCCCTGAAATAACAAAAAATGCGGTCTGCATAATCATGTTGATCTTCGCGCCAAGCCCAAGCTCTTCTGCAATGGCGCTGGCATCGATTATAGAGAACTTCATTCTCCTGGAAATAAGTTGTTCCTGCACCTCAACGGGTAAAGTATCCCAGATCTCGTCCTTATTTCGTGAGGTCGTGAGCAGAAAGGTTGCGCCGGTATCCGCATGGGATAGCATGTCAATTTTTTCCAGAAATACGGGATTATGGCATGCAATGAAATTTGCTTTTGGAAGGAGATAGGGATGACCAATCTCATCCTTTCCAAAACGGAGATGGGATACGGTCATAGCTCCTGACTTCTTCGAGTCGTAAAGGAAGTAACCCTGCGCATAATTATCCGTTTCCGTCCCTATAATCTTAATAGTATTCTTGTTGGCGCTGACCGTACCATCAGAACCCAATCCATAAAATAAGGCACGAAAGACACCGCTTCCTTCTATAGAGAACGACTCATCATATTCAAGACTGGTACCCGTAACATCATCATGGATACCTATCGTAAAGTGATTCTTTGGCCTCTTCTGTGAAATATTATCGACTATAGCCTTTACCATAGCAGGAGTAAAATCTTTTGATCCAAGCCCGTAGCGGCCGCCAACAACCGTTGGATAATTTCCAAACGTGACCAATCCTTTCTCCATCGCCTCGCCAATAGCAGTCCTTACATCGAGATATAATGGTTCACCAATCGCGCCCGGTTCCTTCGTGCGGTCAAGGACGGCAATTGCCCTGACATTCTTCGGTAAACTACCGACAAAAGCGTCTATATCGAAAGGGCGGAAAAGTCTTACCTGGACGAGACCTAATTTCCCCCCTTGTGCATTTAACGCGTGAATCGTATGTAATACCGTTTCTCCAGAAGAGCCCATAGTAACAATGACACGTTCAGCATCAGGGTCGCCGAAGTAATCAAAGAGTTTGTATCTGCGGCCGGCTATACCAGCAAACTTGTCCATTGCCTTCTGGATAATACCCGGAGCAGCGTTATAATATTTGTTTACCGTTTCTCTGCCCTGGAAATATACATCCGGGTTCTGGGCAGTGCCGCGTATATTCGGCCGGTCAGAAGTGAGTCCTCTCATCCGGTGAGCAATAACCAGGTCGTTATCGATCATCGCCCGCATATCATCAAAACTCACCTCTTCAATCTTCCGGACCTCATGAGAAGTCCTGAAGCCATCGAAAAAGTGCAGAAATGGCACTCTTGATTCAAGCGTGGCAGCCTGTGCAATTAAAGCAAAATCCATTGCCTCCTGGACATTTTGAGAGCACAGCATGGCAAAACCCGTACTTCTTGCAGCCATTACGTCTGAATGGTCTCCAAATATCGATAATCCCTGACATGCCAGAGAACGGGCGGTTACGTGAAATACGGTAGAGGTAAGTTCGCCTGCGATCTTGTACATATTGGGAATGATGAGCAATAAACCCTGGGAGGCTGAAATCGTGGTGGCAAGCGCACCGGTGGTGAGAGAACCGTGAACCGCACCGGCAACACCCGACTCCGATTGCATCTGACATACCTTTGGCACCATCCCCCATATATTCACCTGACCATCGGCAGTTTTTGCATCACAGATCTCCGCAATAGGTGATGAAGGAGTTATGGGATAAATCGTAATAATTTCATTAACAGCATGCACCACATGTGCACACGCCGTGCAGCCGTCAACGGTTATTGTCTTTCGATCCATAGCATTCATTCTCCGTATTTATTTTGAATTATAAGTATGATAAAAATAACCACAAAACATACAAAAGCACTCTTATGAAACAAGTATTTTATGGAATAATACCCTATTTCTCGCCTTTTGTCGAACAGATGTTTCCGTATCCTGTCTCTTAACCCAAACACATCGGAAAAGAAAGTAGGGCGAGGCTTTAGCCTTGCCAGGCAACTCTGAAAACTTTACAACAGTGCTTTGTAATTCTTCACAATTAAAAATATCGCAACTGCAATTACCAGGGCAGCAAACCATTTTTCAAACTCGCCGCAGATATATGATGGGAAAGGGCCGTGCCGATACAGGCGCCGCTTATAGCGATTATCGTTACCAGCATTGTTATCCGGACATCGAAGCTCCCATAACGCAAATGACCAGCCAACCCCGCAGCGCAATTAACTGCAATAATCAGAAGAGACGTGCCAATAGCGTCCTTCATCGAAAGACCGCAGAAGAATACCAGCGCAGGCACTGCAAGAAAACCACCGCCTACACCAAGAAATCCTGTTAGTAAACCTACGATCAAACCTGCCGCCAATGTTTTCAACCTGCTCTGGTCCTGATGGGTAATTACGTCCCGGTCATCGCTTCGCTCGAATAACATTGCGATACTGACAAGAATCATCAGCACGGCAAATGAAAGAAGCAGCGCAGCAGGTGAAAGCAGATACGTCAGATACGAACCAGCATAAGCTCCAACCACACCGGATATGCTAAAGAATGCCCCGGTTTTTACCTTGACCGTCCCCTGCCGGTAGTGAAGCCCTACGCCGGCAAGGCTTGTCATCCCAACAATAGCCAGTGACATGCCAATTGCCTGATGAGCTCCAATGCCCATAACGTAAACTAAAACCGGCACCATAATAGTCGAACCACCGCCACCAATGAGACCAAGGGTTATCCCCATCACTGCGCTCAAGATAAATCCTGCAATCAGATACATCTCCACTTGTATGTTCCCCTTCAATTCTATTACTCATACGCAGGTACTCAAAATACTGTTGGGCCGTAAGGGTATTATGAACAAGGGCTATCCAAAAAGGAGCATCATATCATTACAAAGAAGGAGAGCCTGAAACATGGTATCCACCTTTGCTCTGACATCTCGCTTGCCCGTAATGACCTTTACCGGGTAACCTTTTCGGAAAACTTCCGGGTCAGGTCTGTGCCTTATTTTGAGTAATTACAATACACGTAGGGATAAAGCATTTGCAAAATCATATGAGAATATATTCATTTCACAACCACACATGCTTTCTCCCGGCCACCTGCTGTTTTGCCCCATGTGTTAGTTTGACAATTGTTTATACAGGGCTATATAATTCTTGACCGTTATAAATAACGCTACCGCAATGACAAAAACAACAAACCACTTTTTTAAGCTTGCCAGAGAGGCACGATATGAAAGGGCAGTACCAATAAGTGTACCATCGATAGCGATGATGGTGATTAACATCAGCATACGGAAATCAATATTTCCGTAATGGAGATGACCGAGCATCCCGGCGCCGCAATGTGCTGTAACAATAAGAAGTGATGTACCAATAGCGTCTTTTGAAGAAAGGCCATGGAAGATCATAAGTGCAGGCATAATCGTAAGGCCGCCACCTACTCCAAGAAACCCTGTCAAAAAACCTATTATTAAACTCGTTAACACCTCCTTCAACTTACTTCGGCTCTGTAAAGCAATGGTATTTTGGTTGGTGTATCTTTTCATTAATAGCAATACACCAATAACCATCTTCAGAGAAGAAAATGAGAGAAGCAATGCAATGGATGAAAGCTGGTGTGTTACATGAGAGCCAAGGTAGGCGCCCACCATCCCCACTCCACTAAAAAGTATTCCAGCCCTTAACTTCACTGAGCCTCGCTGACTGTGAAGCCCGGCGCCAATTAAGCTCACCACCCCCACCACAGCCAATGACATGACAATTGCCTGATGGGTTTTAATGCCTATAATATAAATCAGAATCGATAGGGCAATGATCGAACCGCCGCCACCAATAAGACCCAGGGTTATTCCTATCACCGCACTTAAAATAAGCCCTATCATGATATGAATTTCCATTCCAATACCCTTGAATCGTCAGGTGGCAATAAATGTTATTTTTCGTAAGTTTTAATCCCCTCCCTACGGTTTTATGAATCAATGTTACTATTCAACACAACCTCTTTATGTCATAGCCTACCTTATTTCTCCCCCTTTGTCGAGTAAATGTAATACGCCGTATATTTCCATTTTAAATTTTATAAAATTCTTGACGTCAGATAACGAGTCTGCTACTTTAACTCAGCAATAATTCCATATCTGTTACCTTTAAAAGTAATAAAATCTTACAATCAGAAGCACATATGATGACCGAAGCCGATACCTGCAGAAAATATGTCCTACCAAAGCTCTATACTGCTGGCTGGAACGATGATCAAATCAGCGAACAGAAAACTTTTACCGATGGCAGGATTGTCATTACTGGAGATAAATGCTTTCGAAAGAAACAGAAAAGGTCCGATTATTTACTCAAATACAGAAGGGGTTTTACCCTTGCTGTTATCGAGGCAAAGTCCGTATATAAAACACCCGGCGATGGATTACAGCAGGCAAAGGAATATGCAGAAATTCTTGGTTTGAAATTCGCATACTCCACAAATGGCAAAGGGATTATTGAGCATGATTTTATTACCGGTAAAGATACTGATCTAGAAGACTTCCCGACTCCAGACGAACTATGGGTAAGGCTTAGCCAATCCGAGAGTATACTACCTGAGGTTACTGAAAGGCTTCTTACACCATGCAATACCCTGCCCGGCAAAACCCTCCGGTACTATCAGGAAATTGCAATTAACCGTGCTATTAAGGCTGTTCTCCAAAACAAGAACCGGATTCTGCTGACTCTGGCAACGGGTACAGGAAAGACATACATAGCATTTCAAATCATCTGGAAACTGTGGCATACCCGGTGGAACAGAACTGGGGAACACAGACACCCAAAGGTACTCTACCTTGCAGATAGAAATGTTCTCATTGATGATCCGAAAGATAAGACCTTTGCTCCTTTTGGTGATGCAAGATGGAGGATTCAAGGCGAACCTGTCAAAAGCAGGGAGATATATTTTTCAACATATCAGGCAATTGCAAAAGATGAACGAAGACCGGGTCTTTATAAACAATATCCGAGAAGCTTTTTTGATCTCATTCTTGTTGATGAATGTCACAGAGGTAGCGCCAAAGATGAAAGCAATTGGCGTGAAATACTGGAATATTTTGAGCCAGCATATCAGATAGGTATGACAGCAACACCCCTCAGAGAGGATAACAGAGATACCTATCGGTATTTTGGAAATCCAGTTTATATTTACAGTCTGAGACAAGGTATTGAAGACGGTTTCCTGGCACCGTACCGCGTTCACCGTATTGTACCAAATGTTGACGCAACTGGCTGGCGTCCAACAAGAGGAGAGTTGGACAAATACGGTCGGGAAATTCCCGATGGTATCTATGGAACGAATGAATTTGAGCGAGTTGTTTCATTAAAAGCCCGTACCGAGGCAGTGGCAAAACATCTTACCGGCTTCTTAATGAAAACCGATAGATTTGCAAAGACTATTGTATTCTGTGTCGATCAGGAACATGCCGAAGATATGCGGAAGGCACTTAATAATGGTAATCTGGATATTGCACAACAGCATCCTGACTATGTTTGCAGGGTAGTTTCCGAAGAAGGCAGTGTAGGAAGGGGCTATCTTGATAAATTTATGGAGATCGAGACCAAAACACCCGTCATACTAACCACTTCACAACTTTTAACAACAGGAATTGATGCGCCAACCTGTAAAAATATCGTACTATTTAAGGTTATTAACTCTATGGTAGATTTTAAACAGATTATTGGCCGTGGGACGCGTGTTCGGGATGACTATGGCAAACTCTATTTTACGATACTCGATTATACAGGCAGTGCAACACGTTTATTTGCAGACCCGGAGTTTGATGGTGAGCCAGCTATGATTACAGAGGAAGAAATCGATCAAAATGGCAATATCATTGCAGAGACTACCGAAGAATTACCAGAAAATGGATCCACAGAAGAAACCGAATCTACTGTTCATGATCCACCGATGTCCGATGATTCAGAAGGAATGCCGAGGAAATACTATGTACATGGAGGCTCCGTTGAAATTGTGGCAGATATTGTCTATGAGCTTGATTCTCAGGGCAAAAGACTCGATGTTATTAAATATACCGATTACACGGCACGAGAGTTAAGGAGCATGTACACATCTGCTGCAGATTTTTATCCGAAGTGGAGCAATGCTGATCAACGCCAGCAAATACTATCTATCCTGAAGGATAAAGGAATCACCTTTGAACAATTAGCCGAGGCCACAAAACAATACAATGCAGACCCTTTTGACCTTTTATGCCACGTTGCATACAATGCCCCACTGCGTACTCGAAGAGAACGCGCAGAAAGGGTTCTCAAGGAGAAGAAGGATTTCTTTGAAAAATTTGGAGATGAAGCAAGACACATCTTAAACGAAGTCCTTGATAAGTACATAGATTACGGAATTGAACAGCTTACGGATATGAATATCTTTAAAATACCGCCTATATCACGGTATGGGAATCTTATGGAAATCTCCGGGCTGTTTGGTGGACCAACAGCGCTAAGAAATAGCCTTGAAGAATTGCAAAATCTCATATACTCAAATTAGACAGGATTCACAGGATTTACAAGATTTAATTAAAATTTTTGCTGAAAATATTAAAAATACGTTTTACCATACTCAGCACCATATCACTCCTCTGGCGCTTTATTCTCATATTTTGTGTTTTAGCTGCGTATATTTCACCCCTACGGGGTTGTCTTTATTGAAGTATTACAAATTTATAAATCTTGCTTCTTTAGCAAAGTTTTTCTTCGTGAACTTCGTGTTCTTCGTGGTTAAAATCTTTTTGGTTGTGGCCTCGCCACGTTGTAATATTCCGTGTTTATCCGTGGTAAATTTTTACTGAATGAAAAATAAATTCCTATGGCACGAAAGTCAAAAACCGAAACGCCAAAAACTACAGCGCAGCAGCTTGGCAGTTTAATCAAATCTGCGCGTGATATTATGCGCAAGGATAAGGGTTTAAATGGCGACCTGGACCGCCTCCCAATGCTCACCTGGATACTGTTCTTAAAATTCCTCGATGATATGGAGAAGATGAGGGAAACCGAGGCAACACTTGAAGGAAAAAAGTTTAAGCCGGCAATCGAACCTCCCTATCGATGGAGGGATTGGGCTGCAAAAGAGGATGGAATTACCGGAGATGAACTCATCGCATTTATAAACAACGAGGAAACAAGCAGGCCTGATGGAACAATCGGACCGGGTCTATTTACCTACTTGAGGGATTTACACGGTGCAAACGGAGGTGACAGGCGCGATGTAATTGCCACGGTATTTAAGGGGACAATAAACCGTATGGTTAACGGATATCTCCTGCGTGATGTTATGAATAAAGTCAACAACATCCATTTCACCGCTTCTGAAGAAATCCATACCTTATCTCATCTTTATGAGACCATGCTAAAAGAGATGAGAGATACCGCAGGAGATTCAGGAGAATTCTACACGCCTCGTTCGGTAATCCGTTTCATGGTTGAAGTAACAGATCCGAGGCTAGGCGACGTAGTGCTCGATCCTGCCTGTGGTACGGGAGGATTCCTGGTTGAGACATTTGAACATCTCAGGAAACAGTGCAAAAGGACAGAAAATGTTCGGAAATTACAGAAGGAGTCAATTTTTGGCGCAGATGCAAAACCACTACCCTATTTACTATGTCAGATGAATCTACTCCTTCACGGCCTTGAGTATCCACAAATAGATCCAGGGAATTCACTCCGTTTCCCATTAAGGGAAATAGGGGATAAGGATAGAGTGGATGTCATACTTACCAATCCGCCATTTGGAGGAGAAGAGGAACGAGGGATACTTTCGAATTTTCCGGAGGACAAACAGACCGCCGAGACGGCGCTGCTTTTTCTTCAATTGATAATGAGAAAATTGAGAAGGCCAATAGGTGGAAAAAAAGGTGGTAGATGCGGCATCGTCGTTCCTAATGGTACCCTGTTTGGGGACGGCGTGTGTGCCCGCATCAAAAAAGAACTACTGGAAGAGTTTAATCTGCATACCATTGTACGCCTGCCCAACGGCGTCTTTGCGCCTTATACAGGAATTCCTACAAATCTGCTATTTTTTGAACGGGATGGCGCTGCCAGAGAAATCTGGTATTACGAGATACCCTTACCTGAAGGCCGGAAGCAGTATACCAAAACGCAGCCCATGCAGTTTGAGGAATTTAAACCGGTTATTGAGTGGTGGAAGGACAGACGGGAAAATGAGCATGCGTGGAAGGTTTCTGCCGGGAAGATCATCGAAAACGGTTATAACCTTGACGTCAAAAACCCAAACGGTAAGCAGGATTTAGAACACCTGCCGCCAGAGCAATTAGTTGAGTCCATCCTTAGGAAAGAACTCAGAATTGCAGAAATCATGAATGAGATCAAACAGATTCTGGCAGAAGGCATAAAACCATGAAAAAGAATTCAAAGAAAACCGTTCCAATCAATAACCGCACCACCACAAAAAGCTATGATGCCATCCTATCCGAGGTCGTTGACCTGCTCGAATCAGCACGCAGAACCTCAGTACGTACTATCAATACCATTATGACAGCCACATATTGGGAAATTGGGAGAAGGATTGTGGAGTATGAACAAGGTGGGATCGGCAAAGCCGATTACGGAAAGAAACTTATCGATCATCTAGCCATAGACTTGACTAAAAAGTTCGGACGTGGATTCGGGCGTAGTAATCTTTTTCAAATGCGTTCCTTCTATCTGGCTTACTCTACAATTGTCCAGACACCGTCTGGACAATTGAATAGCAATAACCCATCTCAAATATTCCAGACATCGTCTGGAGTATCCATGAGTATGAGCCATAACCAGATTAGCCAGACGGTGTCTGGCGAATCAAAATATGAGTTCGCTGGAAAACCATATCTTCAGACATTGTCAGAAAAATCGCAGATAGTGTCTGCAAAATCATATCTGGCTGAACTTGCAACGAGACTCCAACACCTTACGGGTTCAGGTTTGCAACCTGAACCCTTTATTTCGATATTTCCAGAGCACTTTGAATTTAAGAATACTATAAGCTACTTTGGATGTGCAAACTCTAAGGATTCAATTTACAAAATTGAACCCGCAAGAGAGCGGATGCAATGACTAAAAACTTCCCTAGAGTACCTTTAAGAGAATTACTAATACCTGTCAGTAGGCCAGAATCTGTTGACACTGAGAAGGAGTACCGCATTCTTGGAGCACACTGGTATGCTAAGGGGCTGTACGTAAAAGATATCAAATCAGGATCAGAGATTCAGGCTAATAAGGTCTATCGTGTTGAAAAGGGCGATTTTGTATATAACCGCCTTTTCGCCTGGAAAGGTTCTTTTGCCGTTGCAACAGATGAAAACCATAGTTGCTACGTATCAAACGAGTTTCCTTGCTTTAAAGTAAATCCAGAACGGATTGATGCTCAGTATTTATGGCATTATTTCAGTCGTGCTGTAGTTTGGGAAGAAGCCCTTGGGTTGAGCACTGGTGGAACACCTACAAGTCGAAACCGGCTAAAGGAAGAGAAACTCCTTGCTATGCAAATCCCTCTTCCCCCTCTTCCAGAGCAGCGCCGCATTGTGGTGAAGATTGAGGAACTGGCTGCTAAGATCGAGGAGGCATGCAGGCTGCGGCAGCAAGTAATGAAAGAAACCGAAGCACTATTGTGTGCAGAAATGACTAAATTCTTCAATAATGAACAGAAAAAATGGACTGTCTTACCTATTAGAGAAAGCCCGATTGAATTGAACCGAGAAACACGTAACCCGGCGAATACGAATCCTAATGACGAATTTCAATATCTCGATATTTCTAATGTGGAAGGAGGCACAGGGCGTATATTAAATACACAGATACTATTAGGACGCGATGCTCCATCCAGAGCACGGAGAGTTATACGGCAAGACGATATTGTTATGTCAACCGTACGTCCAAATCTGAAAAGCTTTACAATTATTCCTTCCGAACTTGACAATCAAATATGTTCAACAGGTTTTGCAGTATTTTCTTGCCATACTGATATCGAGCCTAAATTCTTACTATACCAAATGTTTTCTAATTATTTTGTTGATCAATGTACTGAGAGTATGAAGGGAGGGCATTACCCAGCAATAAACGAAAGAAATCTTCTGCGAGTCAATTTAATCCTTCCGCCTATTTCCGAACAGCGCAAAATCGTTGCCTACTTAGATAGCATTCAAGCAAAGGCAGACCACCTCAAATACCTTCAGGCTGAAATAGAAGCCGAGCTTGATGCCCTGCTGCCCTCAATCCTTGACAAGGCATTTCGAGGTAAGCTATGACTGGATTTATAAATAGAAAACAAGAAGCTTCATAGCCATCTACGGAAATTTTATAAATACACCTGAGGGAAAAGTTCCCTTTATCCACTTCTTACCGTTTTGCTTTTCTGGTCGTACCGTAATGCGTTCCACAGAGGGCAAATTTTCGTCCAGGTGCCTCTTTAAGGTAGCTTTCATGTGTGTTTCCAGGAATGCAGTGTCTTCTTCAACGAATTTAAGTATAGAATCAGTTAAAACCTCTTGCCCAGTAAAATGTCCTCGAAGAATAGGCCATAAAGTATCAGTGGGATCTAGCTCGAAAAAAACTGTTTGATAAGGATTAGTCGCGTCCGAAAATCGGAATTCACCTTTTAAATCAACTTCCCACATTGTCTCTTTCATTTTTACATAGCCAAGGCGATGATTACTTGCGAAAAATAAATAGTAAATGGCTCGATTATCGTAGTCCAGCATTTCAAAATACCTGACGTATTTTACCTCCCTTCTGAGTTGCTCTTGGTAGAGATTACACAAAGCGGCAATGCGATCGGGAGATTGCTTAATAATATCAAAACAATCGGATGTCCCAAACAATTCTGAAATATGATCTGTTATCTGTTGATCGGGATGATCTATCCATCGGTTAATCGAATCTACCATGAATGTTATTAATACTTCGCAACGTGGCTTGCTCAGCAATCTTTTAATTAGCGCAAAAGGCACACCTGAAAAGCCAAACGGGTCTATAAAAGCAAAAGTAGGAGCTATCTGTACCTGCTTTTTATCCAAATTATCTAATACAACGGATAGTTTCTCGTGAAAACATCCAGTTATTTAAGATAACCGATATTAAACCGAGATATAATAACTTCGGTCAGATTAGGATATTGATTCCAAATACGACCATCAAGTAGATTTCCACCAGACTTCGGTCGAATCCCACCCCATTGTTTGAAAAAGAAAGCGACACCTTTTTCATTACATTGGTCTCGAATCTCTCGAACCCATTCCGTCTTAAGGGGACGAAACCTTGGACCGCTTTCTCCACCTACAATAATCCAGTGTATTCCTTTAAGATCGAGTTTGTCGAGAGGCTCTAACAATGGTTCTAAGGAAAGAAATCGAACGTTTGAATTAGTCTGTTGTAAATGTCCAACTCGTGATAAAACAGAACGTTCTTCAACAGATACTCCGAGCCAGATATGTGAAGGTACAGACGAGTTTCTATATCGATCATTTATAAAATCTCTCATTCTAGAGCTACGCTTCGTTAAGATATGATAAGTATGCCATCGCGCTTTCTCCATAGTGTCAAAAATTTGTGAGATAAAATCACGGGGAATGCTCTCATGAAAGAGGTCGCTCATGGAATTAACAAAAATATAGCGAGAGCGTTTCCACTCAAACGGTAAATTTAAACGACTCGGCCATAGCTTTAAATCAAACCCTTGCTGATAAGGATGATCCTTTACTCCACGGAAGCGCTCTGAGAACCGTTTTGCATAGCAATGCTCACATCCCCTGCTTACTTTAGTACATCCAATAACAGGATTCCAAGTTGCGTCAGTCCATTCTATATTGCTTTTATCGGCCATAATATTCTCTTACTCAATACTATTTTAAACAAACGAAACATAAACCACAAAAAACTTAAAAACACACCTTAATAGAGATAACATACCATACTTTATCATATATATGCAACCATGTGATACTCATTAGCTGAAAGGTCTTTTGATACCAGGGATGTCCAGATTAATGGCGTACTTGCCCATTGACATTGAGGGCCATGAATTATGATCTTTAATCTTTCTATTTAAACCTCTTTTAATTAATCTATTCAAGATAGAGCAATTCACTCAGTTTTCAAGCAATCTGGCATAAGAGGTAAGATTGAGTTCTTGTAGGGAGAGGTTATGTCGTGTGTAAAACTGGAATACCTTCTTTACGGCACGGTAGCCTGCCTGTTCAGCATTCGGAACCGCTCCAAGCAAAGCATGGAGACAGGTACTGCACTGCTGGATTTCTCCCCACTGAAGAATACTGTACCTTCATTCGCGTGGGAGAAGAAGAGGTCGTAAGGAGGATGACCGGAGATGGCCTCGGCATTCCGAAGTTTATTGATAAACGCTTGCACTTCCTTGAGAGCTCGATTAGCCTTGTGGTTCGCCATCATACACAGTATGAGGAGTAAACTCAACAATCACAATACGGAAAGTATTCAATATGCTTAACATTAGGACAATGAACAACCACGAATAAAAAACCCCGAAGGGATGACACCAATACGCAAGTTTCTCATATCACCCCTTCAGGGTTGAAAATCTTTTTTCTGTTTTCCTATAATCATGACATCCCTTTGGGATTGAGAAAGAAAAAATACCTTATACCATAATCATGATTTCTCTTACCGTTCGGTTTCAGTCGTTGATCACTATAAAATATGAAGGTCCTCAAACACTTATGACCCTGCACGTTCAACAATTCTTGTCAATGTGACTTAAGACCGGGACCACATATCAAAGGCTTTTTGTTTCATCGCGATTTCGTAGTTGCGTTCTGACGGTATGAGGATCACGTGCACAATGGAAGAGACCAAATACAATAATCTGGTTGTTTTCTATTTTAAAGTAAATAGCGTATGGAAATCTTCTCAGCAGACGGCGGCGAAATTCGCTATAAACCTTTGGACAAAGTAAAGGATCATGTGAAATTTCATTAACGCAGGCATAAAAGATCCGAAGGAATTCCTCGCCAAGTCCAACCGACTTAGTCTCATACCATATATATCCACCAAAGACATCCTCCTCAACTTCAGGGAGAAAACGCAGGATATATGTCATTTTCTTTTTTCGATTCTTGTTTGAAGCTCCTCAAGAGATAATAAATTTCCCGGGGTAGATTCGTAGCCATTTAACCTTCTTTCCAACTCTTCCATGTGGCTCTGCGGAACAGGTACAACGGATTCATCTGCAGCGATACTATCCCACAGATCCTCTACCAGTAAGATTTTTTCTGCAGTGCTTAATTTCTTAATTTCGGGAATATCCTTCACATTCATTTTTATCTCCTCTCTTTGTAAGTATTTTTATAAATAATTTTTTTGGCTTTGATTAAGTAGTCATCTAACAAATTATTATACAGTTTTTGTTTTTTATCAGAGGCAAATAGGGAAGTCAAGAAAAAACAGTGAAAAGACAGAGATGATAAAACCATGGAGATTGTTTCAGGTGAACATTATTTTTATTAATCTATTCAAGATAGAGCAATTCACTCAGTTTCCAAGCAATCCGGCATAAGAGATAAGATTAAGTTCTCATAGGGAGATGGTTATGTCGCGTGTAAAAAAGGATACAATAAGAGAACATCGTATAGATATGGAAATAATTGTTGATGCCTATCACGAAGAAGAACGTGCAATGGGATGGTACTATTATCTTGAAGATAATCTTGCATTCCCATGTAAAGCAAAATGCACTGCGAAAAGGAGTATTTCGCCACTAAAGACAGGAGAGATTGTTGAGGTAACAGGCATGGCACCGGAGGAAGAATGTATGCATGAGATGTTCGTTGAAATCCAATGGGAGAAACAGAAATTGGCTGTACCTTTATCACAGTTGAAAGGTATCTCAGTTACCGATGAAACAAGGCAGGCAATTGAAGATTGGCATTATTGGGTATCAATGGGTTATCAGTTTTAGTTCTCTCATACATTCGTTGTGTTAACTTTTTACGATATTTGTATCGAGGCTAATCCTTCCCGTCATCCAGATTTACCCTTTCAAACTCCTCAGGCAGTCCAATCCACGACCTTTAAACTCTTTATATGCTTAAATTCCCTGATATTATTAGTAACAAGGGTTACGCCGACACTCAGGGCATGCGCCCCTATTAAGGTGACCAGAGAGCCTGTGGGCTTACCGGCCTTCTCAAGTTGTGAACGGATGATTCCATACATCTCTGCCGCCTTTTCATCAAAAGAGGCAATTTCAAGAGGCAGAACAAATGATTCAAGGGCAATTCTGTTTTGTTTCCTGTGCTGACTTTTGGCTACACCGTACCGAAGTTCTGCAAGGGTGATAGAAGAAATGCCTACTTCGCCTGCGGTATGTTTTTTTAAATGCTCTATAATTTTCTCGGACCGGCATTTGATGAGGTAAATGCAGATATTCGTATCAAGCATGAACTTCATCAAATAGGTCCTCCCGCTTCTGCGTTTCAGGCTGAGTTCTTTCACTCATAAAATCACCAGAAAATTTTTCAAGGCTCTTGATAAGGGTATCCCATGTCTTTTTTTCAGGAATAAGGATCACTATGTTACCCTCTTTTTTGATAAACACACGATCACCTTCGAATCTGAACTCCTTTGGCAATCGCACTGCCTGGCTCTGGCCATTTTTAAAAAGTTTTGCAGTCTTCATGTTTCACCTCCCTATAGTATATACCATAAATATATACTGTTTATATATAACTTACAAAGGTAAAAACAATTTTATGCAGCCAAACCTTGCGTTTCAGGACATTGCTGGTAAAATTATTACGAAATACTTTTCGCTGAATATTTTCAGGAATGGGTGAAAAAATTATGTCGGGAGGACATGCATGGCATTGTTAAGCTTACAGGATGTAAGTATGGGTTTTGGAAGGCCTTTATTACTTGAACAGGTGAATTTGCAGATAGAGCGGGGTGAGAGGGTGTGCCTTCTTGGTCGCAATGGCGCAGGCAAGTCTACTCTGCTAAAACTGATCAACGGAGATCTGCTGCCCGATTCAGGCGAGGTTGTCCGTCAAAAGGGGATGTATACCGCATATCTTTCTCAGGAAATTCCCGGAGAATTGCGCGGAACCGTGTCCGATGTTGTATCCGATGGGCTAAAGGTATCAGATCGTTATCAATCCATACAAAACAGAGATCAGGGATGGAAAAAGCAGCATCAGGTCGAAAAGGTAATCTCGCAGATGCAATTAGATGGTAATACTGAGTTCAATACCCTTTCCTCCGGCCTTAAACGCCGGGTGTTACTTGCCAGAGGATTGGTATGCGATCCTGATATTCTGTTACTCGATGAGCCGACGAACCATTTGGACGTTGATTCTATCGGCTGGCTGGAGGAGTTCCTTCTGCGTTATGGCGGAACGATACTCTTTGTTACCCACGACCGTACGTTTCTGAAGAAACTGGCTACCCGCATTATTGAACTTGACCGGGGAAATCTGGCAAACTGGGCGTGTGATTATGAGACCTTTCTGGTGCGCAAACAGGCAGTCTTTGACGCAGAAGAACGTCAGCATGCTGTTTTTGATAAGAAATTGGCACAGGAAGAGATATGGATCCGGCAAGGAATCAAGGCGCGGCGCACCAGAAATGAAGGGCGGGTACGGGCGCTGGAAGATATGCGCAGGGCCCGGCAGGAACGGAGGCAGGTCATGGGTACGGTGCGCATGCAGGCCCAGGAAGCTGATCGCTCCGGTGCACTCGTGATAAAGGTTGAAGACGCCACGTATAGCTATAATGCCAAACCGATTATCAGAGGTTTTTCTGCAGCAATTATGCGGGGCGATAAGATAGGGATAATTGGCCCCAATGGATCGGGGAAGACCACACTTTTGCGGCTTCTGCTGGGAGAATTGATTCCCCAACAGGGTAATGTGCGGCATGGCACTCGTCTCAACATTACCTATTTTGACCAGCTCCGCGCTCAATTGAAAGAGGATGCATCGGTATTTGATAATATAGGAGACGGGAACGACTTCATTACCTTTAACGGTAAACCACGGCACGTTATCAGTTATTTGCAGGATTTTCTGTTCCTTCCCGACCGTGCACGCATCCCTGTAAATGCCCTTTCAGGCGGAGAGCGCAATCGTCTCCTTCTGGCGCGGCTATTTTCCAGACCATCCAACGTCCTTGTGATGGATGAACCCACAAATGATCTGGACCTGGAGACCTTAGAGCTGTTGGAAGAATTACTTTTAGATTATCAGGGCACACTCCTCCTTGTCAGCCACGACCGAACCTTCCTCAATAATGTAGTAACCAGTACCCTTGTGTTTGAAGGAGAAGGAAAGGTGAATGAGTATATTGGCGGGTATGACGATTGGCAACGCCAGAGCGAAGGAAAAAAGAAAAATACCCTGGAGAAAACCTCATCGAAGACAGAATCTTTCCGCAAACAATGTGAACGACCCCGCAAGCTTAGTTTTAAAGAACAACGTGAACTTGAGACTTTACCGCAGCGTATTGAAATCCTGGAAACAGAGCAACAGCAATTGTATCAGGTTATGGGCGACCCCCTGTTTTATCAAAAAGGGAAAGACGAGATTGCAAATATCAAGGCCAGGGTATCATCCCTGGAATGCGAATTGGCTGAGGCTTATCAACGATGGGAGACTTTGGAAAAGTTTTAATTATTGGGTTTCACTCTGCTCAATCCCACTACAGAATTGGTTAAATCGTCCCCGGTTGCACCACATTATGTGGGCAGTTCTCTGTTTCAGTAACCCAGTGACAATACTATCTTTCCTGTGTTAAAATTATCATATGAGCTTAATCATTCAGGAAAAAACTGTTAAATCCGTTCTTAGTAAATCAGGCATTCCCGGTATTGACTACTGTATCAATCCCTACGTAGGCTGCTCTCATGGCTGCAGGTACTGTTACGCAACATTCATGAAAAGGTATACCGGCCATACCGAGAAGTGGGGAAGTTTTGTGGATGTTAAGATAAACGCACCGGAAATTCTCAAAAAACAGATGAAAAGAGCAGCACGGGGTACTATTATCATTAGCTCCGTAACGGATGCCTACCAGCCCATTGAGGCAAAATACAAACTCACAAGGCAGTGCCTTGAAGCTCTTTTACCGTATCAGTTCCCTATAGATATACTCACAAAATCCCCCCTGGTTTTGAGGGATATGGACCTGATAAAGCAATTTAAAGACAGAGAGGTTGGCATCACCATTCCAACTGATAACGAAGCGATCCGGAATATTTTTGAGCCACATGCACCATCCATTGACATGAGAATTCAGGCCCTAAAAGCGCTTCATGATAGTGGCATAAAGACCTATGCATTTATAGCCCCGATTCTGCCTATGAACCCTGAGGCACTTTTAGAGAGGATACGTCCTTATACCGGCAGCATCCTTATCGACAGAATGAACTATACCTCAAAGACTCTCGGTATATACAAACGAACAAATCTGGTCAGATGGCTTGATAAAGACTTTGTGGATACTATTATCAGGAAGTTAAGGACGGATCTACCGCCAAATCGGTAAGTATAGATACCCTTATGAGAATTATGGTATATCCTCATTTTCCTGGCTAGGAATTTCATTTCCGTGGGGCAAACCTTTCGGTTTGCTACCTCCCCGTGTATGGTCAGACGGCATATGCATTAAGATAATTTACAACAAGAGGCTCTGGAGTATTTATCATTGCGAGGGGTTTTTTCCCGAAGCAATCTTTTCTCAACTATGCAAGAGATTGCTTCGGACACTACCCTCGCAATAACACGTTAAACACAACACGGACAAACCATGTCCCTGGAGGGATCGTTTGTCCGTGCTTGTTTCAATACCGGAGCGAACAGGCAATATCATACACTGACAAACAAAGTTTGTCAGTGCCACCGTGGCTAAATAATACCTTGATACATATAGGATCAGACGGAAAGAGCAAGGCTAAAGCCTTGCCCTACATTAACTCCTGTTTTCTCATGAGAAGAGGCCGTAAATGAGAGAACAATGGCCAGGAGTGTTTCTCTTTAAGATATCTATAGCTACTGAAAAATGTATCCATACAAGCCGAAGAATGTATTTTCCTTTACCCTAAACCCTTCCCGACAATCTTCCGGAAAAAATTCCTGTGCCGTTTTTGTTTTGATTCCCGGCAAGTCATTGATAGAATACATGCACTCCCCTATAAAAAGCTGTAAATAAAAATCTGTCGAATATTCAGGGAGTCATTCGTAATAACGAGAAAAGTGAGGGAAAGTCTATGGTATGTATTCGCAAATTTTGTCGCTTGTTGAAACCTGTATATTTTATGAAAAAAATGAAAAGAGGGTTGAAAAACTGTATCACCATTCTGGCGCTGTTCTTTCTCATAAGTTATATGTGCTATGGCGAACATAGAGAAAACAAGGCATCTGATCTGTTTCAGAGAACACAACAGGCCTCGGTATTTTATCTCGATAATGGCATGGAGGTCATCTTTATTGAAAACCATGCCAATCCCATGATCGCAGCGGTTACTATCGTTAAAACCGGCAGCCGTAATGAGGATGCCGCCAGTAATGGATCAGCCCATTTTCTTGAACATCTGCTTTTTAATGGCACAAAAAAACGTACCCAGGAACAGATATATAGCGAAATAGATTTTTACGGCGGCTACAATAATGCCCATACTACCACAGACCACACGAATTATATGATTCTCATGCCGAAAGAGTATATCGCCCAGGGAATGGATATCCAGGCAGATATGCTGTTTAATTCCACCCTGCCTGTTGAAAAATTTGAGAAAGAGCGTGGCATCGTTATTGAAGAAATTGGAAAAAGTGCAAACCAGCCAACGTACCAGGTACAGAATCATTCCCAGCGAACTTTTTATACCGATACACCTTATGAACGTCCTATACTGGGAACGGTCTCCACTATCTCACATTTAAAACGAGACCGGGTGCTGACCTATTACCAAACCTGGTATGTACCGAACAATATGACCTTGATGGTAATTGGTGATTTTACAACCGCGGAGATGCTGGAACTGGTTAAAGAAAAATACGGCCTGTATCCGCCAGGACCGCTTCCCGACCACGAGTCCATCCAACTGAAACAGCCATCACATTTCCGTATCGTTCGGGCACATGGTGTAGGGAAATTTCCCGACAACCAGCAGTATCTTACCATGACCTATCTCCTGCCGCCGCCAGCTTCCGTAGACTTCGCTTCATTAGGATTCCTGACAGAATTTCTTGGTAGTAAAGAAAACTCCATCCTGGAGATGCTTTTCAACCAGGAACCTTACAAGGATATGGTTAACACCATCAGCGCAAGTCTGGATTTTAATCGTGATTTTTCTACCTTGCAAATTTCTGCAGAACTCCCTCTGAATACCGATGTGGACCGTGTGGTTGAATTAATTACACAGTCCGTACAGAATATGGCAAAAAATGCTATTCCTGCCAACGAAATATCATCAGCCCTGATAGCACAACAGACACAAGAGATTTATTTACTGGAGCAACTGCACTACTATGCCATGATGAAATCAAACTATCTTGTAGCAGGCGGTTACCCGTTTCTTCTGGATTATATGGATAAGGCGCTGCAGGTAACACCATTGTCTATCCGGAAAGCAGCAGAACACTATCTGCGAGACCGGATACCTATGGTTACTCTCATGTCACCTCCACTTCAGATTCCTGACATCACCAAAGCTCAGTCGCTCAATCAATACCACAGGGAAACCCTGGTAAATGGCTTAACCGTAGCGGTAAAAGAAAATAAGGATAGCCGGGTTACCGGCATTCATCTGCTCGCGAAGGAACGAGGCCTGAGCGAGGGAAAAGATGCATGGGGAATGACGGAGATTTTACAGCGGATGCTCCTTGAAGGCGGAACAGACAGGCATCCGGGCAAGGCGCTTTACCAGGAGTTTGAGTCTATTGGCGCCGAATTGAAGGTACATGACAATCCCTATATCCCCTTCGATGATTATTACCATACACCACAATTTGCTTATATTCGCTTGAAATCAATCGATACCTTTTTCGAAAAAGGACTAGAGTTGCTTGCTGAAATGGTATCACAGCCAAAACTCACAAAAGAGGCCTTTGACCAGGCAAAAAAACAGGTTATACCACTTTCTGCCACTGATGCTATGAGCACAGGAGCGGTTGCTTATCGGCTCTTATACGATAACCTATTCATAAGAAATCCCGGCTTCGGCTGGTTACTGGGCGATACAAAAAGGCTGGAAAAACTTCAACTGCATGAGGTACAAGCATTTCACCGCACGTTGTATAATCCTGCAAATTTGATGCTGGTCATCTCAGGCAACCTTCCCATAGAGGAGGTAATGAAGGTAGTTAAAAATTACTTCAGCAGTACATGGGGAGAGGCTGGATGGCAACCACCGGAATTTACACCACAGTTTGGTAAGCTCGGCACTACAGTACACGAAAAGATAGGCAAACCACAATCGTATATCGCTCTTGCAAATACGTTTGAGATGAAGGAAGAAGACAAGCCTGCAGTAAATATTTTGGGAAATCTTTTTTCTGACCGGCTTGCATTCAACCTCCGTGAGAAACAAGGGCTCGCCTATACGATTGGCATACAGCTTGGAAAATACCGGGATGCTCATTGGTACACGATTAGCATGGGTACCCGACCAGAAAATATCAAGCGTGCCATTACGGGTATTCAGGAAGAGATATCCCATATACGGAAAGCAACCTTTGAGGCAGATGAAGTGCAAAGAACTATTAATGCCGCTATCGGACGCCGCGGTATGAGGCGGTTGGATCGTGTGAACCAGGCCTATTACATAAGCATGGAGCTACTCGATGGTAATACACCTGAAGCAGATGACCAGTATAACGAACGATTGAAGAAAGTTACCCCGCAAGATTTAAAGCGTCTGGTACATAAGGTCTTTCAGAATGATAACCATCTCATTGTGATTGTGGAATAGGCGCTGCCCCTTCTCCGATTTCTTTCTCTTCGTTCCTGGAAATTATAGTATCCAATAGATGAAACCGAACAGAAGGGGAATCTTTCTTCAGTTGAGGATATGTTCGGTTTCATCATTCGGATACGATAGAACACGGAGGGACAGGTTTCAAACCTCTCCCTCCCTATAGAGCTTATTGCCCTTGTTCTCCTCTTCCTTCATCTTCTTTAAAGATCTCTTTTAGTTTTTGCTCATACTCATCATGTTTTTTCTCACATTTCCTCATTTCCTTATACTTATCCATCATGGCATTAACAAAAAGCTCTGCTACTTTATCTAATTTCTCCCCTATTTTTGCCTCAAGATGTGCCTTCATCTTTTCCTTTAACAGTTCCTTTTTCGCGCAATGCACCAGCGCAAACATTTCAGATGCATAATCTCCATCATGGGAGTGCCCGCAGCCGTATGATTTACATTTACTTCCATGAGAATCGCAACAATTACCTCCATGCGGATTTCCCGATTTTGACATTTCATCTGCCTGAGCAGCTTTTAATCCCGTAAAATTCATGACATAACACGATACAACTACAACTATGATACTGAATGGTATTCTTAATCTCCGTAACATATTTCTCTCCTTTCTGTTCTTTTGTCCATTACATTCAGGGCTTATTTACTATCTTTCTTTGCGCAAATACCGACCCTCTTGTGTGCCACCTGGATATTTCTCCGGTGCTTCGACATCCCGGATATGCTGGTGACAATCTATACAAATCATAACCATATGAGTATATTTATTTTGCACACCTTCCAGATTTTTATCTCTTGCCAGAGTTGCGAGTTCTTGCGCAATTTCATGGAATTCTGTATCGTGAGTCTCGAACTTACCTTTTGTCTTCTCTTCGGTCCAGCCTACCGTTTCACATACTGCCACAAGATTATCAGCGCTCTTCTCGATCTTTCCAAAATCCTCAACAACAACGCCCTCAAGCAATTCCTGGGCGTTCTGCAATTTCTTTCTCATCTGCTCCTTTAACTCCTTCTTTGATACTCCAGACTCTTTCCCAGTTTCCCCTGCCTGTATCACATGTATTGAACTTATGAATAGACAGAAAATACTCAATAAAGCAATAACACTTATACTCTTCCTCATAATCATAACCTCCATTTCATACGGTGCCTCCAGGCATAGACACCAATAGTTAACGAACGATACCTTGCCTGCTAAAGATAACATGATTAAAACACGGAAAGAGAACTTTATTTTGCTGTGCCATGACCGGACGAACAAATGTACTGTTTACCATACCAGCTATCATTACAACAATTGCAAGATGGCACTTAAATTTCTTTAACATTCTTTCCTCCTGTGTTATAAAATAAGAAATTCTCTGGCGGCAACTTTGCTGATTCAAGAGTTCCCGATTAAACCAGTATGGAAGCCTGAATCCAAAAAAACATTCTATAGATACTTTTATGAGAGTTATCGTGTACCCTCGTTTCCTGGTTAGGGATTTCATTTCCGCAGGGCAAACCTTTCGGTTTACTACCCACCGTGCATGGTCAGACAGGGGAGCAAGGCTAAAGCCTTGCCCTGCATTAACTCCTGTTCCTTAAGCTTTATAGATTAACAGGGATTAATACAAGATCGAATTTACTCTCAAGCTGTCCCTGGAGAGGATAGAATTGTGTGATCAATGGATGGTAGCCTTTTGCCTCAACTTTTATATGAATGTGTGAGGGTCTGCCGGAATAAGGGGGGGGAAAATGGCTTTCAAATCTGTATTCCCCGGTTTTCTTGGAAAACATTGTGGCACGGTAATTATCGTTGTATTTACCATCAGGACCAGCCAGCCAAAGTTCGATACGTACACCCTCAAGGGGTGAGCAATCCTTACTTGACCGGACAACACCGCTCAGCACATGGCCCTTACCAACAGTTACCCGCTCCGGTGCGTTTGGCTCATAAAACGGGCCTAATACATCAGAAGGGGTAGGCTCACACGGAAGGGCTGGCTCTGTCTGAGATGTATGAGTTCCTGCTTCTGCTTTTGCCTGCGTTAGTTCAGGTAAAAAAGTCTCTTTAGGAAAATTTCCAAAGCCTGTAAGGAAAAATACCGGAAAGCACAGAATACCATAGGGCATTACGAATCGGTTCATACTCTATTCTCCAAAATTATGCAACTATATCCTGATCCCTTGTCAACATAATTTACCATAAGAGGTTCTGGAGTATTTGTCATTGCGAGGGGTTTTTTCCCGAAACAATCTTTTCTCAACTATGCAAGAGATTGCTTCGGACACTACCCTCGCAATGACACGTTAAACACAACACGGATAAACCATGTCCCCGTACGCCTTGAACGGGGGCATATCCCTGTAAGGATCGTTTGTCTGTGCCACCCTGAAAACCGCTTACATACAATGAAAATTCCTCTGCAATTAAGTTACCGAAACTGGGAAAACTCCCTGTCATAATAAAGCGCCAGATCGGCCATAGAACCGTCTAATTGCATCTTTACATCCTTCCAGGATTTACTACTTCCTACTTTTAATTCCTTTAACTTCTCATAGGCAGCATGTTTCTTATGCTCAAATTCTGCCCTTTTGTCAATATACTTGACCCTGGTTTCCGCCTTAAGATTTGCAGATTTCGCATTTAATTCGCTTACAATGCTATCGTATTCCCTCAGCTTAGATTCTATAAGCCGTTGATATTCTTCTTTTTGTTGATCTGTGTAATCCGTTGTAATTTCAAGAGATTCTTTTGTCTCTTCTCTTACCCTTTCAAGAGGGACAACACCTTCTTTTGCTATCTCATGGTCATGCTGATAATGCTTTTTACATGAAGCACATAGGCCTATACTTAAAATACTGAGTAAAATCATGAAAAATTTACCTTGTTGCATTGTAAAATCCTTCCTGTGCTATTTTTTCTCTTTTGAAATTTGTGGAGAATTTTTATTGACGTAAACAGATGTGTACACGATAGCGCGCGCTATCATTTTTATGCCGTGAACTCTTTCAGAATATTTTAAGCCATTTGATAGACATTCTTCTTTTCTTCCTCAAAGCGATTGCACATCTCTTGCGCCTGTTCTTTATTTAAAACTTTACGCGCCTTTTTGAACAAGCCACTTTCCTCTTCCTTAATATGGTGGGTTACAATCTCTTTTAACACTATTAACTTAGCAGCCCATTTCTCATCATCTCTTGATATTTTACCCATGTCTTCGATTATTCTTTTGACAACATGATGTTCCTCATACGACTTAAGTATATCCTCCCGCATAGTCTCATCCTGCTCAAGAGCCGGATAGAATAATTTCTCTTCACCTTCCATATGCATATGCAATTCTTTTTCAATCTCTGAAAAGAAATCCTCCTGAGGTTCCTGAGCGGTCTTCGTTTTCCCTTTTATCTTTTTAAACAGATCCTTAACCTTACTATGATCTTTTTTTAACAATTGATAAATATCCATATTCTTCCTCCACTACAGTTATTTTAAAACTTTAACATTTACATACTTTTATCTCTTTTCCTTGCTTTCATCAGCATACAAGTCGAGAAACTGATCAACTTCCTCTTCTGCCTGCTCCCTGGAATAACCATATTTCTCTTGTAAAATGCCTGCCAATTTATCACTCTTTCCCTCAATCCCCATGATATCATCGTCGGTAAGATCTGCCCAGCGTTGTTTTATCTCACCCTTTAATTGTTTCCATTTTCCCTGAAAGATATCTTTATTCATATTCCCAGTCTCCCTTCTTGCTTAAAAATTTTAAATCTCAGATAAGCGGCACAGCATCCAACTCGTATCATTTTTAATATTCTTCATCATGATAATGATACTGTTGTTTAACCCTTAATTTCTTTGCCGCCTGTTTCCGATATCTATTTTTCTTATGAAAATGTTCTCTTATACGCTCATATCCCTCTATTTCATCATCATCTAATCCTCGTAGATACTTTTTTGTTGCCATATTGCCTTCCTCTCTTTCTTTCTGATTTCATTAACATTTTTTATGAAATATTTTCTGTTTATTACAATTTTCAGTCATCTTTTCATCCCCTTATCCTGAGAGATTTCAGAATTTGTACTCTCTGAAAAAATCACTTCCTTTCACCTTAATCTAACACCGGTACTTTACTTCTGAACGCATGGAGCCACTCATCATATAACCGGAAAGGAAGAAACCCACTGCTACCATGCCTAAAAATAACCAGGGATTATTATGCACCCTTTTGTCAATATCTGTTGTCAGTTCTTGTATTCTTTCCTTTCCATCCGCTACGGCTTCATTAAAACTCTGTCTCTTTTCCTGTACCACTTCTCTATACGATTCTGTTGCCTCATACATAACTTCTCTTACATGAGAATATTTTTCGGCAAGTAAATGACCAAGCACTTCCTTCTTTTCCTCTGCTGCTTCATTCAGCAACTGAAGCGCTTCCTGTATTTTCCAAGTGCCGCGATGTTCCCTCGCTTTTTTTGCAATACGGCTTTCTCTCGGACTGATCAGGACATCTCTACCGCATTTGGGATTCTCTTTGACTTGATAACCCACAATACATTCTCCTTTCCCATGAATTTCTTGTTTCAGAGTTACTTCTCATACCCTTGCATTACCCATGTACAACCAAAATTTTTGTTTTATCGTTTGCGACTTTCAAAAACATAGCCTAAAAGGAAACCGGCGGCAGCAGCAATACCTACCGATGTCCAGGGATTTTCACGAACCCTTGTATCGACACCTGTCGCCATCTCTCTTGCCTTTTCCTGTCCACTGGCTACAGTCTCTGTCACTTTGTGTTTTGCTTTTCCCAGTGTCTCTTTGCTCGGGTACCATTGACTCATAGTCTCCTTAAGATTTGAATACTTTTCACTAATCAACCGGTTAATCTCATCCTTTTTCCCTTTTATTTCCTTATTAAGGAATTCAAGCGCTTCATCAACATTTAACTTATCTTTCGAAGTCTCTTTCGTCTGTTCATTCATAATAACATCCCCTTTCGTAGGTATTTTGTTTTAAAAAATTTTTCTCTTCTGTTATTTCTCTTCCGGAGATTTAGAACCGTGTGTCATATAACCCCACAGGAAAAAACCTGCTGCAGCAAGGCCTAAATATAACCATGGATTCTCACGAACTTTTTTATCGATGTCTGCCGTCATTCCTTTTAACTTTTCTTCTCCGCCTAACAGGGCCTCGCTTACGTTATGGATTATCTTCTCCGTTATCTTATTTTCACCTGTCACTCCACTCACCATATCTTTGATATGTGAATATTTTTCAGTAATCAACCGATTAAATTCTTCTTTTTTTTCCTGTACTGCCTCGTTCAGTAAATCAATTACTTCGGTAATTTTCTCAGGGCCTCTCTGCTCTTTCGCTTCTTTTGTGCCAATAGCTTCTGCTGGATTGTTGAGGACATTTACACCCGACTTCTGACCTCCTTTTGCCTGGTTACCCATACAACATTCTCCTTTCTCAATCAGGCTGCCTTTTTGATAGCAAACCTTTAAGCTCCTCTCTAACAAGAGGAAATGGAGGGTGTGTTAAAGCTAATGTACACCCCTGAATCCCCTTTTTTACAGGGGGATTTATACAAGATTAATCCTATACGCAAACTTAATCATCAGCCCCTATCAAGAACCTTATCTACCAGCTTATTGGCCTTTGAAAGCTTCATCCAGACTTTTTGTGAAGTAAAGTAGAAAAGCGCTCCTATTGGGATCACGAAATAGAAAATACCGAGCGAAAATATAATTAAGGTTTTTACCTCTTTACTCAAAGGGAAATAATAAAGGAATGAAACATGCAGAAACATAAAACCATTAATCATTACAATGAAACTGAGGATGAATAGAAATATGCCAATATAGACCGACCTTACGACTTTAATGGCCTTGACGTAATAAAATACCGCTTTGATTTTTGCAAAACCTAATGATGTTTGGTGATATTTCCTTACAAGGTCCGTTGCCATACATAAAAGATAATTGAAAATCGTTTGCCTGGTTTTCATAATACCCCCTAACTATTCCTTATGTCTGATTTTTATTTCCGGCAATCACATAGCCCAGCAAAAACCCTCCGGCAGCGGCAATACCTATATATAACCATGGATTTTCATGAATTTTTTTGTCAATATCCGTTGTCATTTCTTTCAATTTCTCTTCTCCGCCTGCCATAGCCTCGCTCATATCGTGTTTTATTTTTTCCATCACTTCACTTGTACCTGTTGCCCTGATCATAATGCCTTTCATAGCAGAATATTTCTCACTAATCAATCGATTGATCTCCTCTTTCTTTCCCTTCGCTTCCTCATTGAGAAATTCAAGCGCTTCGTTTATTTTTGATGAATCGCCTTGTCCTTGTGGCTCTTTCGCACTACCACCCTTTTTCTCTTTACTAAGATCGTCTGTATCCTCTTGCCGACCCTCTTCAGTCTGATCGCTCATAACGCCAGCTCCTTTCCTCTTCGTTTTGTTACCTTTTGAACTTCCTGTCTTTCTTATGCGTTGTTTTGCTATGGCTTTCTCATCGCTTCTTTTTTCGCGTTGCTCTCTATGTTTATCTCCTTTTTTTTCATTTTTTCTTATCATTTTACTCTCGCGCCGCTTTCTGGTACCCGGGCTTTTTAAGCCTTCTTTCTTTAATGGCATAAGTAAAATCTCCTTTTATTTTTATGATAGAAGAGGAGGGATGCCCGCCAATGGGATTGGGAGTATGGCGGAAGTCCCTTTGCTTATAATCCGAGGAGTTAATCTGCAACCTCTTCTTTTCATAAGTATGTTATTCCATCGCCCTAACGATCGTCTTTCTTTGTAAAGATGTTGAGAAACTTTTCTACATCAATCTTTTATTGTATCCTAACGCCTAACCTTCGTACAACAGGAACAGGCGGACACCAGTCCTGAACCATATGCCGGAACTTGAAAATAAATCCTTATCTCCCACGATCTCTATTCATAATCATTGATTCCAAAAAGCTCATGCTGTATTTACAACATGCCATCAAGAAAGCTTATCTCGTATAGTACAAACAACATGCCTGCTAAAGAAGCTACGCACCGGGAAATTTTTATAAGAATAAAATTCATATGTAACTATTTAAATAGCTATCTATTACATTCAAATACGGTATTTATTATTTTATTTTTAATCAGGAAAGGTAGATCGTATTTTCCGTATGTATATAGATACAGAATTTATCTTTATCGTATCTAAGCGATTGCTGCACATAAACATATGTTACAGCTTATATGTTGGTAAAAACATACTCCTGGTAGGTAATTGCATGCATCTTTCTTTAAGAAATATTGATGTACTGATTTTCTCTGGTTCTTTCGATGGAGCTAACTACAAAATAATATTGTTGAATAAACGAGGAATAAAAACTTTAACCAAAACCGACAGGATGTGCCATGTCACAGATGTGTATCAGATGAGAAGTGTACTCTGTTACATTCAGGGTAATGTCATTAAGCATTTTTATTAAGGGAATGGTAAAAGTGCTAAGAGGCTGTCTGCGAAGTGCATATTCATGTCTGGAATTTATCCATCATTGCATCGTAATGACATTGGGTGGCAGGGTAGACCCTATCTCGGTGTGCAGGGATTATTTGTCCATGCAGGGTATCATCTCCACTTTTTTAGTTTTTTGTTTTTATTTACTGGTGTTTGTACTCTCATGGTACACATATTGCGCACTATTCTATAACGATATCAAATTTTCTCATTTGGAAAATTGGAAAAGAGGTAAGAATTATGAGGGAATCAGAAAGGGCACAGGATATTCAGATTACAATTTAAACATCCGGATAGGCATGTTAACAGAAATTTGACTATCAGCTTTTCCCACTGTTTTTTCAATACATCATAGTACTAAACTTCATATCAATAAAGTCATTAAAAGTCAGGTTGTTTTCATCAAGAGAACTTTTGTTTTTATCTTTATAACTATTTTTCATCCATTAATTAAAGGAAAGGAGAAGTTATGGTTAATTTAATCGATAAAGGTACTGAAAGAAGATTAAGTGAAAGACGGGTAGGATACTTCGAAAGCGGCATAGCAGCTTTCAAACGGATTTCATGGGGAGCCGTATTTGGAGGGCTTGTGATAGCATTAGTTGTTCAATTAATGCTTAGTTTGCTGGGAATAGGAGTTGGAATGGGAACCGTAGACCCATTACAGGAAAGCAACCCCTTCGCCGGATTAGGCATAGCCGCATTAGCCTGGGGCATTCTTAGTATGTTGTTAGCGCTCTTTGCCGGAGGTTTAGTAGCAGGGCGTCTTGCCGGTATTCCAAGAACAATCGACAGTGTACTACACGGTTTACTAACATTTTGCCTTTTTACCATAGTCGTGTTCTATTTAATTACAACAACTGCCGGTTCTATTGTAAGCGGTATTAGCGGTCTTGCCATGCAAACCTTATCTGTAGCAGGTAAAGGAGTCGGCGCTGCTGCAGGTAAAGCAACTGACAAAATTGCTCAAAACGGTGTTGATTTAGGCGATATTAAAAGAGAAGCAAGAGCACTGTTAATGCCGGCAGAAAAGCCTGAATGGAATCAGAATACGGCAGGCGCGGAATCCGATAACCTTATTGATCAGTTATTCAGCAATGGGGATAAAAAGATCGATAAGGAAGCTGTTGTAAATGCTATCGTAGCCCGTACTGGTAAAAGCCATGAGGAAGCTAACAGAATAGCTGATAACTGGATACAGAATTATCAAAATGCTAAAAAAGAATTGAATGAATTTAAAGCAAAATCAGAACAAGAAGCGCGTGAAGCCGGGGCTGTTGCTGCTTCTGCCACGTCTAAAGCAGGTATTTTCTTATTTGTCGGATTAGTACTTGGCGCTGCTGCCGCTGCTGCCGGAGGTAAATTAGGCGAGCCTCATACCGCTGCTTTACGTACAGAGACAGAAAGCACTATCAGTTCAGAACGTAATTACCGATGAATAAAAGAAAAGCTGTCGTGATAAAGCACAGAAACTTGTTATAGACCCATTCCTTCATCTTTATGAAACAGGGTAGATGGAACAAGCAGGCAAGATAGATGTCTCATCTCTCCTGTTTATCCTGTCTACCCCTGTTTCACTCGTTTATCCAAAATTATCCTCTTGGCCAATACATGATGATACATACACCGATGAGGGCTATAAGAGCACCTATCAGATCGAATGTATCAGGGGATATCTTATCAACCTTCCACCCCCAGAAAATAGAGAGAACTATAAATACACCACCATAAGCAGCATAAACCCGCCCAAAGCTTGCAGGTTGAAAGGTTGGAATAATTCCATACATAACTAATACGATTGCTCCAAATAAGCCATACCAGATATTCTTCCCTTCCCGCAGCCAGAGCCATACCAAATATCCTCCCCCTATTTCGCAAAATCCTGCAAGGATAAAAAAGAGAAGTGATTTAACCATAGTAATTTTTTCCATTTTTTACCTCATCAAATAAAATTAAACGTAAATAGTAAAAGAATAACAACGGAGCATTTCTCCTTAAGTTATCTATAGGTACTCAAAATACTGTTGGATCGAAGCATCTTACCTCTTGCATCTCTATTTATCTCCGTGTCCTCTGCGGTAAAACTATCTTATGCAAACTCAATCCTTTTCGGAAACCATTGATAGAGGGAAGGGATCACGAAAAGGGTTAAAAAGCTTGAGAAACATACCCCGCCAACGATCACGGTTGCCAGGGGTTTCTGTACCTCAGCCCCTACATCAGTAGACATGGTCATCGGCAATAATCCAATAATGTCTGTTATAACAGTTATCACGACAGGTCTCAGTCGTGTTGTAGCAGCCTCTACGACGGTATCTCTCGTCTCTTTTCCTTTTTGCAAAAATTCATTAATACACGATACCATGACCGTGCCGTTTAATACGCAGAGCCCGAAGAGAGAAATAAATCCCACCCCCGCAGAAACGCTTAAAGGCATATTCCTTAAGAACAGCGCCACAATCCCGCCTGTTGCTGCAAAAGGAACGTTTATATAGATAAGGGCAGCATTTTTAAAAGAACGGAAACTCATATAAAGGAGTATGAAAATCAATCCCATGGAAATGGGGATAACGATTGCGAGGCGATTCCGCGCCTGCTGCATATTCTCGAACTGACCGCCCCAATCGAGGTAATACCCGGACGGGATATCTACCCTCTCCTGTATCTTCTTCTGCGTCTCTGACACAAAGCTGCCGATATCCCTGTCCCGCACATTACACTCGACCACGATACGGCGATGCCCGTTCTCACGGCTGACCTGCGCCGGTCCCTCCTCAAGAGAGATATCAGCCAGTTGAATAAGTGGCACACGCACACCGCCTGGGGTACTAATCAGGATATTTTTAATTTCCTCTATGTTGTTCCTTGCCTCCTCAGTGAAACGAACCACAAGGTCAAATCGCATCTGACCTTCCAGTACCTGCGATGCAGCCTTGCCGCCAATGGCTGTTGTAATAACATCCTGTATATCCGATACGTTGATCCCGTAACGGGCAATTGCGCTTCTGTTAATCTTTATTTGTATCACCGGTAATCCCGCCACCTGTTCCGCCTTCACATCTTCAGCTCCCCGGATAGAAGTAACAACCCGTTCAATCTCTTCAGCTTTTGACTTCAATACTTCAAAATCCTCACCAAAAAGCTTAATGGCAATATCAGAACGAACGCCGGCTATCAACTCGCTAACCCGTAATTTAATGGGTTGTGAAAAACTGTATCGCATGCCTGGTATCTTTTCCAGATCCTCTTCCATACGGGCAATGAGGCCTTCTTTGGTCCTTGCCGTCTGCCACGTCTTCTTCGGTTTGAGCATCACAAAAACATCACTAATTTCCTGCCCCATAGGATCTGTGGCAATTTCTGGCCGCCCTGTCTTGGATACAACCGTCTCTACCTCCGGATACTTCATAAGGGCCTTTTCTATAAGGGCAGAGAGATCTACTGATTCCTTTAAAGAAACACTGGGCAGGCGTACCACATTGATTGCAATAGCGCCTTCATCCAATTCGGGCATAAACTCTGAACCCAAAAAGGGAACAAGAGCAAGACTTGCAAGGAAACATGAGGCCGCAATACTTAAGGTTAACCTGGGATGAGATACAACCTTCTGTAATAGCGGCCTGTAACGATTCTTTAAGAACTGCATTATCCGATTATCCGTTTCCTCCGTGTGCGCCCTTGTCTTTGTCCCCTTTCTGAAGCTAAGCGAGCACAGGGTAGGCATGATGGCCAGGGCAACAAAAAGGGAACTGAGCATAGCAAGACTTACGGTAAGTGCCACGGGCTTAAACATCTTGCCTTCAACACCCCGGAGGGTCAGGAGGGGCAAATAAATAATAATGATAATGCTCACGGCAAAGAAGATGGGGCGCCCCACCTCCTGGGCTGCATGCTGTATTGTTTCCTTGTAACTCTTGTTACTTTTTCTGAGGGTAAGGCGTTGGAGGATATTTTCCACAGTACACACTGAACCATCGGTAATATTGCCGAACCCCAGAGAGCCAACGCTCATTACTGTAGCAGCAATCCCTGCATAATACATACCTGAGAATGTTAAAAAGATCGTTAAAGGTACGGAGAAAGCCACAAGGAGTGATACCCGCCAGTTTCCTACCGTCAGGGTAAGAACAATAATAATCAGGAGGATACCTGAGATGACGTTGGTAATAACCGTATGAATAACATTGCTGACAAGATCAGCCCGATCATAAAATGGTATGATATCAACACCTTCCGGCAGGTTTTGCCTGATCTCTTCAACCTTTTGCTTTACCCTTTCCACTACAGTACGGCTATTCTCACCCTTGAGCATCATGGCAATTCCCGTAACGACCTCTCCTTTACCATCTTTGGTAACTGCTCCATAGCGCACCTCAGGACCTAATACCACATCTGCTACATTTCTTATATAAATGGGAGTGCCCTCTTCCGTCGCATGAACGATGATATTTTCAATATCCTGCATGGTATCAATAAGACCTATTCCCCTTATGAGATACTGTTCTGAGGCATGTTCTATGTATTGCCCGCCGGCATTTGCATTATTGGCAGCCAGGGCATCAAAGACCTGACGGAGGGTGATATCATAGGTGATAAGCTTTTGGGGATCTACCAGCACCTGGTACTGCTTTACAAAACCACCAAAACTATTGACCTCAATAACCCCTGGTGTGGTGAGCAGCCTGGGTCTGATAATCCAGTCCTGGATGGTCCTGAGTTCCATAGCATCTTTGCCCTTACCAGTAATCACGTACTGATAGATCTCTCCAAGACCTGTGCTAATTGGCCCCATAACAGGCTGAGCCATGAAAACCTGCGGGAGCTGGTCTTTTGCCGTTTGTAAACGTTCCAAAACTAATTGGCGGGCAAAATAGATGTTTACATAGTCAGCAAATATTACCGTGACTTGAGAAAGCCCTGTCTTTGAAAGGGAGCGTACTTCCACAACGTCTGGTAAACTACTCATGGAAAATTCAATAGGAAACGTAATAAGCTTTTCCGCTTCAACGGGACCGAGCCCAGGTACCTCAGTATTAATCTGTACCTGATTTGTGGTAACATCAGGGACGGCATCAATCGGCAAATGGACAATGTAGTATAAACCGAGCCCTATAATGACACATATTACGACAATAACAAGGAATCCCTGCTTTAATCCATATTCGATAAGTCTGTTGATCATGAGATTAGTGCGCGCACCCCTCCCCAAACCTTTCCTTCATAATTTCAGATTTGAGAAGAAAACCACCTTTAACAACCACACGATCGTTATCGTTTAAGCCACTGATAACCTTCACATAGCCATTTGCCCGGGATCCCAGGATTACATCCCTTCTCAGAAAATACCCCTTATCAAATGACACAAAGACAAAGTGTTTTTGCCCGTCTGTCTGGACAGTTTCCTCTGGTATTACCGGCGCATTATTACCTGTTTTTGGTGAAAGTTGGAGCATTACCCTGGCAAACATGCCGGGCTTTAACTTCTCATGGCGATTGTCTACCTCAGCCCGAACCTTCACGGTACGTGTCTTTTCATCAACCACAGCTCCTATATACGTAACAATACCCTCAAATTGTTCTCCTGGATAAGAGGCTACCGATATCATTACATTATTTCCTATCTTAACCTTTTGAATATCTTTCTCATAAACATCAAACCATACCCATAAATGGGTAAGATCCGTGAGGGTAACAACAGAAGTAAAGGCATCCTTCAGTTCGCCAATGGCAACATTTTTCTCAATTACCGTACCGTCAAAAGGAGCTGTGAGGATAAAGAACGGAGAAACAGAATCTTCTGTTATATTCCGGATATCACGTTCCTGTTGGCCTATGAGCAGTAACTTTTCTTTTAGCGCTTTTAACTCTATCTCCGCCTGCTCGTAAGCGCTTTCGGCCTCCAGAAAATGTTTTTTTGAAGAAATATTTTGATCATAGAGAGATTTTTCCCTCGAATAATTCTTCTTTGCCAATCTCAGCATCGCCATCGCTTTTGTGTAATTAGCCCTTGCCTCTCCAAGCTCTATACTGTCCAACAGGGCCAGTTTCTGCCCCTTCCTCACATAATCTCCCCAGTCTACAAACATCTCCTTAACGACTCCGGGTATTCTGGGAGAAACGATAACAAAACGGTCCCTGTTTGGCCGTACCTCACCGGTTGCAATGAGAGAGGCGTTGATATCTAACGACTCAACTTCTTTTATGGTAATAACCTCTCCCAGTATCGATGTATCAACCTTAACGGCTCCAACCTCATAGCGACACCCGTCACACTCGATGATGGAGATATTATGTTCACATTGTTTTTTTAACAGTTCCTCATACGTATTGCCTTTCATAATAGGGTTACACGAAGAACATGCTCTTTCTGAAACGCCATGCTCAGGGCATATTTCGTCTTTATGCGTATCCTGACAACCCTGATGCGCAAAGATGTTCGCAAGGGGAAGGATTCCCATAAGGAGGAAAAAAATAATTACCCGTGTAATCGTTCGTATTTTATATGTTGGTAAATATGTCATAGATTCCCTTTACTCAAAAATAGGTAAAATGGTGAAAAAAATAACTATCTCATTATGAAAATAGATGCAGAAGGAAAACGAAGCCGTTTCGATACATAAAGTATCTCGCCTCATGTTATTGTTTCCCTATTTTAGTCACTGCCAGCCTTTCAATATCGGCGATTAACAGGTTTAAATCTTTTAAGGATTCTATGTATGAAATCCTCGTGTCAGCCCAGGTTCTTTGGGCATCCAGCAGATCCATATAGTCAAATTCACCCTCTTTATATCCTCTTGTAATTAACATAAGTGACTCTTCCGCCTTGGGCAGAATAGTATCTCTGTATTCAAGAACACGTCTCTTCTCTACATTGTATGAGTTAAAATTCCTTTTTAGCTGAGAGAGCAAATCATGGTAAACGGATTGATTATCATGTTTAGCCTTTTTTGAGAGAGCCTTGCCTCTCTGTATGTTGCCCTGATTACGATTAAAAAACGGAACGGGTATCTCAATACCCAGCTGGACGGTATCCAGTTCTTCACGACTAAGCCGCTTATAACCAGCGGATACAAGAATATCAGGTATAATTTGCCGCTTCTCTAACGTGAGCTGAGTTTCCGCTATTTCAATATTCTTCTTTGATACCTTAAGGAATGGTTGATTATTCCTCATCCTGGATTCAAGATCCTGAAGCGACAACTCTGCAGGTTTTGTAGAAAGCCTTCCCGACGCACCGGCAAGGGTTTCTTCCGGAATACCCATTACTGTCAGTAATTCCTTTATTGAATTTTGCAGATTTCCCTCTGCTATAAAAACAAGGTTCCGCGCTTTTGATAGTTCTACTTCCCCCCTGAGGACATTCGTTGCAGGAACCTCGCCTGCTTCAAACCTTACTTTCTCACTCTCGTAAATTTGTTTTGCAATTTTTTCCGTTTCCTTTGCTATGGAAAGCCCTTCCTGATCTGCAATAGTCCTGTAAAATGCCTTCTTTGTATCAGCCATGACCTGTAACAAAACAGTATCCCGCTCAAAGGTATCCCTCTCTTTTAACTGCTCACTCACCTGTATCCCGAGTCTCCTCTTACCCCCGGTGATAATTGGCTGGGTTATAGCCACAAGGTTTTGACTTTGATTTAGCCCAATTTCATTGGTAGGGACTTCTTCAGCCAAAAGATCCAGGACGGGATTCGGATACAATTTTGACTGTCGTAAAGCGCCTGTTGCAGCATCAACCTGATCTCTTGCCGATTGCAATTGTGGATTTTTTTCAATAGCAATGGCAATAGCCTCCCCGAGTGAAATTTTTCTGTTTACTGGTTTAGAATTCCTGTCCTCAATTTTATTCAGGGGATCGCCTCCAGGGGCTGTTGACCAAAAGCAGGGTAGACAGATAAAGAGGAACATCCCCGCAATATAAATTACGGTCTTGTTTTTTTGAAAAATGGACTGGTAATGAAAATAGGTATCCATAATAAAGCCTTTCGTATCGTAAATAAAATAAGTACAGGGAGGTATCTTCCTTGTAAAAAGAACAGCGCGTGTCCATGCTCCCCTCTAATCCCCCCTTTAAAAAAGAGGGGAAAAGAAAGAAGCTCCCCTTTAGAAAGAGGGAAACAAGGGATTTCCCCCTTTTCTAAAGCTGATCAAAGATATCAAATATTTCCCCCTTTAGAAAAGGGGGACTATGCATCTCCCCCTTTTCTAAAGGGGGATTAAGGGGGATTATGTTATTCTCCACCGTTTCCACATTTTTAGCTTCATGCATATGAGGCTAAAGCCTTGCCCTACATTGATTCTGCTTTTTCATGATTGGCACGGATTAAAAGTCTATGACTATCAATGCCCGTCTAGCCCCGTATTTATCGGGCATTTTAGTAATATTTTGATCTTTCTGTGATGAAGTATTATAAGATGAATTATGCGGTTAAACGCGGCGGATGATAGATAATACTTTGGAAGATAGTGTTGGATTGCTTGAAAAGAGGCGCCTTGAACCGGTAAAAAGAACCCGCTAAGGTATACGGAGAGTTCTGGTTCATATGCATAACTAAATTATGGATACACAGTACACAACAACCGGAGCAGTGTGAATTATCTTGCGGAAGAGAAGGGTCGGTAGCATTATGAGTAACAGTAACTGATTCATTCCCGGCACAATGAAATGCATGTTTTTCTGCGCAACCTAACAATAAGCAATCTCCTGGTAATATGCATACAAAAAACCACAGCACCAAAATAGTTTGTAATGCTCTTTTCAGGAAAATAGTTTTACCCATACTGTATAAATTACATGACAAATATTTTTAATACTCTCCTATAATTTATCATAATAATGAGTGACCTGCTTTAAAACAAGGAGAAAATTATTTTGGTTTACTCAGTATCTGTTTACCGATATACTAATTGCCCCTAAATTGAATAATTTTGAAAGTAATTATGGAGAAATAGTAATGTATATCTCGATTAAAACCCGGCTTATTCTTTTACTTATTGTGTTTACGATACTCCCCTTTGTTCTGTTAAAGATTATTGCCTATCCACGAATACAGGCAGATCTTCAGGAGGTGCTGATACGGGACCTTGATGGTATGGGACACAAACAGGCAGAGTTAGTGACCAATTGGATGCAGGAAAGAATACTGAATACCCGTGTGATAGCAAATAATCCTTTGATGGCTAAAAGTGTAAAGATTACGAAAGAGGATGAGGACTATCATGATATCGTTCAGTACCTTGAGGTAGTAAAGAATGAGTATGGGTATAAGGGGATACTGGTAAGCAATGATAAAGGGATCGTAACCATTGCTACATCGGAAGAAGGATTGGGAAATGATGTCTCACAGATGGATTATTTCAAAGAGGCGGCGCAAGGGAAAACCTATGTATCGAGTGTAGTGCCATCTGAAATTCCCCTTATGAATGAGTATGGAGAAAAAGAACTCGGCCTGCCTAACATGCTGGTCTCATCACCACTGAAAGACAGGGAGGGAAATATCATCGGTATTGTTGCGCTAAGGATTGATGTATTGAAACTGAGCGAATTAATGTTAAGCCTCAGTTTAGGACAGACGGAAGAAACCTACCTTATTAACAAAGACGGATACATGATTACCGAATCAAGATTTGCAGGGCACCTCAAAGAAATGGGACTGGTAAAAAAGCGATGCGCCCTGGAATTGAAACTGATTAACCAGGAAACAGGAAAATTAACCGAAGGCGCACAACAGTGCATTTCAGGCAATAACGGCTTTGATGCGCAGGGCTATAAGGATTACGGCGGGGTAACCGTACTGGGGGTATGGCGCTGGTTACCGGAGTTTCATTGGGGCGTTATCACGGAAATCGACAGAGATGAAGGGTACGGGCCGGCTTATAATCTGAATTATATCGTAAGCTCTGTGCTCTTAATCCTTGCATTTCCCTTTGTTATGGTAGCATACCTTGTGGGGAAAAAACTTTCCGTGCCGATT
>NZ_SZPP01000084.1:0-6042 GCF_030263775.1 Candidatus Jettenia sp. AMX1 | reverse complement strand
ATGATGAAATTAGGAATGCCGGAAAGTTATGCGATCTCATAAATTGCATACTACAGGGAAAAACTGCTTTTTTATCGGATTTGTGCAACAAAGCCGTTTATTATCTTACTTTGAATTTTTATTTCTCTTCCGTTTGTAACATGTCACACCTTTAGCAATACACCCCTGCGCCATGTCACACTTTTGTATTTTTATTTTCTTGCACCTCATTTTCTCCTTCCTGTAATAATAGCTCTTTTATCACCAAATACCATTCAATCTGAAGTAAAAATTTAAATTCAAATAGTTTTCTCTCTGTATGGTACATTTTTTGATATTTAGTTAGTAACTCAATAAACCCAATAAGATCCCGATATTTATTGATTTTCTTCACTACTATAAGATTATGGAGGATCAAATATGAGTGGTATTCATGGATTTGCAGCACACAATGGAGTTTCCGATCCTACTGATATACTCAATAGAATGCTCAAAGCTATTCCATCTCCGGAATCATCAGTCAAATATCACTGGGTTGCCCAGGAGGGCCATGCTGGTCTTGGAACGATTCACCCTTCAAGAACTGGCGGATCAATATACTTCGCCGAAGACGCATCGAATGGTCTATGGTGTGTTTTTGATGGTATCATCTATCGTGATAATAACGATCTTGGCAGAGAAGATCTTATTGAGCATGATGGGGCAACTTTATTGCTCGAACACTATCTCAGGTCGGGAATTGATTGCTTAAGGAAAATAAACGGTAGCTTCAATGTAGCATGGTGGGATGGAAAAAACCGCCGTATGGTTTTGGCAAACGATAAATTTGGTCAACGCCCCCTATTCTGGGGGGCGCGGAATGGCGCCCTTGTCTTTGCATCAATGCTCGCAAGAATCATGGCAACTGGTATGCTACCCAGAGAAATCGATGTGGAGGGTTTTGCAGATCTTCTCAGCTATGAATACATCCTTGGTGAAAAAACGCTTTTTAAAGACATCTATATCTTACCACCCGCTAGTTATCTTACGTATAAGGACACCACAGTACATATCGAACAATATTGGCATCTGGATCATATACAACCTCATGGAAGGTACGATAAACGGAGACTGGATGAACTGGAGAATATTCTCAAAATAGCTGTCAGGCGTTCCACCCGATCAGACTTGAACTGCGCTATTGCCATGACAGGCGGACTGGACTCACGATGCATATTGGCGGCTGCTGCCAATCAAAAATTATCATTTTTCACCCATACGAGTGGTCAACCTAACAGCACAGATGTTGTGCTTGCTAAACAGCTAGCAAACCAAACGGGAGTGCAACACTCCTTTGAATTGACAGACCCCCGCGCATTAAGCGAATGGCTCACTCCTATGGTGCTTCATCAGGGCGGAATAATGGCCACCCTCCATAGTCATACTTGTCAAATCCTTTACTCTCATCCTTCATTTGACGCTGTAGTTCATGGAATTGGTGGAGAATTTATTCGTAGTTTCTGGGCCACTCCGAAGGATCTTACTATCAGTAATTTTACTACCGTACAAAAACTCCTAAAGCAAAGGATGTTGGGTAAAAAAAGACCCCGATATCTGGAACAACTATGGAAACAAGAGTTTCGAACCCTCGGCCTTCGCGCCCCTGAAGAACATATAAATACCATTCTTTCAGGATACACTTCTCAAGATTCTTCTTTCGCATCCGTCATGGATTATCTTTATCTCCACGAGCGCTGCCGAAAATTCCTTAATAAGGGAATCTTAACCGTTCGTCCCAGCGTAGATGTCTATTTTCCCTACTTAGATCATCAATGGATAGAAGCTGTTGCCGCTATTCCTATCTCTGAGCGAATAACCAACAGAATACAAATTGATCTGATCAGGAGACTTTGTCCGCAAATCCTGGATTTTCCTTATGCAAAGAATCTTATCCCCTTATCGGCGCCTCCCTGGAAGGTCAATGCAATAAAATACTACCGGGGAATTAAACAGAGGGGGTATCAACGGCTGGGACTTGCCTATCGCGGCCCTGCTGAGGTCCCGACGAGCTACTACTCCCGATGGATTCGGGAAGAGATGCGAAATACCATTACCGACATTGTATACAACCCTAAGGCTGCATTCCGGACCTATCTCAACGGGGAAACGGTTGAAACCCTTCTGAATCAGCATTTTTCAGGAAAGGAGAACTGGGAAACCCTTGTGGCTGCTCTAACGGTATTTGAGATTTCCCACAAGCTATGGGTAGCTCCATAACTTAACCCACAAACACCTTTCCGACAGACTTTTCTTCTTTCGCTGATTTCATCGCCTTTCGGTTGACCGGGATATTTGATATGAGAAGCTATCCCAAAATCTATTTCTATACGGAGAGACATAAAATCTTGCATCTCTGCTATAAATATACCCGTTGATCACGATAATTGAGTTTAAATATACAGTTCAATCAAAGAGTTGAACCAGCCTTGAAGCATACCTCCGGAAACCACTTCTCTATAAATTAACGCTCATATATTTTCGGTTTTGCAGGGACACGGTGTGCATCGTGCCCCTGCACATTGGTATCTACGGTAATAAACAGAGAACTACCTTCATAACCAGCATCATTTTTTAATACTCGCATTTTCTATGATCACATTGTATCGATAACCACTTCCAAAGTCCTTGTCCTTATACACCGTTCCCTCTACTGTCACCATATCACCTACAGAAGGAACATCCTTGGTTGTCACAACAATATCGTGACTGCCGGCATCAGGATTTCCCGTTCCATCCTGAATGTGTATCCAGTTCTTTCCCATAATTCCACCTGAAACCTTAACAACCTTACCCTTAACCGTAACATTTTTCTGGTCAAGCTCTGCTCTCTTCTCATGCAATTCAGCTACCGTATATGCATTCTTACCGGAGGCCTTTTCCACCTTTATTTTTTCCTGAGGAACAACTGCCGTTCCCTTGCTGCCCATTCCTTCACTACTGCCCATTCCACCATGTCCCATTCCTCCATGACCGTGCGGTGAAGCAGATCCGACAGGTCCGGCAGAAAAAACAATCTTATCGAATGTCCGGTTAAGCGTCTTACTGGTAAAACCCTCCATCTCGTATCCAGGCTCAAGAGAAATTTCATCTCCAACAGATACTTTCATTTCATGTACAGCAGCCCAGGTCTTTTTACCATCCTTCTCAATACACAAATAGGTATAACCGCCACTATTCATTGTCTCAACGATTTTGCCAGAAAGGGAAGACGTATCCGGCTGAGCAGCTTTCATGTCCGTAGCCTGTTTACGCTGTGGCTCAACAGGCTTCATCGTATAGGCATAAGCGCTATGAATTAAGGCAGAAGTTACAAAAGTTAAATTTACGGCTAACAACATCGATAATCTTCTCATTTCACAACTCCTTTACGGTTTTCTTAAGGTATGTACAATAAAAATTCCAGAAATTTAAAGCATACTTATTTTCTCTGAGATACACAAGTATTTTATCTATCATCCACACGAACTTCTTGCACAAAAGATAGTTACTCAAAATATTGTTGGATTATGGCAGGGACGCACCTTATGTGCATCAAGCTAAAGACGGCAACACGGACAAACGGAGAGACGCATTATTATGCGTCTGTACAGTCCGTGCCACCCTGAAAACCGCTTACATAAAATGAAAATTCCTCTACAATCAAGCTAAAAATAGTGTTCCATGAAAAAGAGGTATCTCCTTGGAGAAAGAGCACTGTGTGTTCATGTTCCCCTCTAATCCCCCTAACCCCCCTTTAAAAAAGGGGGGAAAGAAAGAAGGAAGAATTTTTTATTAATTGATGCTACGATTATTGAGTTAATGAAGGAGGCGGGGTTTCTTTTTTAACATCGGTTTTCAGGATAATATCTTTTATGGTAAATTGCAGGTTATTTTTTATGATATCCCGGGTCTTCCCTATAAGTTCTATTATATTTTTATCATAATGTGTCATTTTAACAGGTACGCGATGTTCTCCGTAGCTCCTCATTGCATGTAAGACTTCATTTACATAAATTGAATTTAAATCCCGGGCGGGCATATAGTAAACATTTTGTTTCGCAGGTATTTCTATAACCAGAGAGGCATCTGAGAGTTCAAGAATAATTCCCTGAATCACCCCGATGGGAACATTCAACTCCTCTGATAAATGCTCATCTGACCATTTTTCCGTTTTTCCTTCTAAAAACTGGGAGGCAATTCTTCCCATAATCATAAGGCCTAAAAGCTCACGAGATGCGTAATTTATACCAATCGAGTGGCCTTTCATCTTAATGGACTTGATATTTTGAATAACAAAAGAAAGCTCTGCCCCGAAAAGAATAACGATCCAACTTGTTTGCAGCCACAAGAGAAAGAAAGGAATCGCTGCAAACGCCCCGTAAATCACATTATAATCGGCAACACTAGCCTGGCCTCTAAAGTAAAAAATTTGAAGCAAATGGAATATCGTTCCTCCTGCCAAACCTCCAATTACGCCGGGAATAAACTTAACCCGGGTATTCGGAACAAGAATATAGGCAGCGATAAATGCAATCCATAGTACCGCAATCGGAAGGAGCCACTTAAGAATACTTAAATAGGCCTCGCCAACCCAAATCCTGTTTAAGAAAGCTACCAATTTTGCATTCGTTAAAGCGGCAGTAACCGTCGTTGATGCAAGAAGAAGCATGGGAATAATAATCAGCATACTGATATAGTTACTAAACTTCCGAAAGATTGAACGAGATTTTTTAATCTTCCAGATGTCGTTAAAAGACATTTCAATCGTTCCTAATGCCCTGATTATGATAAAAATAAGACTAAAAAGCCCAATCGCTCCCAAGTATCCAAAACTCGTCTTTTCAATAAAGTGCATGATTTGGCTCTTGTAGTGCAAGGCATTTAAACTGATATTTGTAGGGACGGAGAGTGTAGTAAGTTCGACCTCTTCTCTCAGCTTCTTTTTTGCATCTTCTTCACTAAAGTTTACCGAATTAACAGCCTCAACAAGCTCTGATTCAAAATTTTCAACGGCAGTTTTTAACTCCTCTTTATTCATAGATAGATTCTGAGATGGGCTTAATTCACTGAAAACCGGTATATCTTCTGCTCTTTCTCCTTTCGGAAAATCGTTCTGATTTTCTCCCTTATCTTCAAGAGTAATAACGGCATCGAAAGATTCAATAGTATTCAAAAGTTTATTTTTGCTACTCGGATCTGCAAAATTTAGCATATCAATCTGAGTAAGTAATTTCCGCTTAAAACGAACAACAGAAGAGGTCATTTTACCACCCGGCAGGTCAATAATATAATCATCAATTTTCTGATTCAGTACCTTTTCTGCGCCAAGACCTTTCGAAATAGACAGAATAAAAGCCAAAAAGGGAACAAGCGAGATAAGAGAAACAAAGGTCAGCGCCGAGGCTTTTAACGGCCACTGGCCATCAGTAAATTCTCTTACGGTAAGGAGGCAGACCTTCAGGAGTCTGCGAAAAAATCGTCTTGAGGCAGAAGGCTCTTCAACATCGGCCCAAATATCGACGGAAATAAACCTTTTTATTTTGTTATAGAATACCAGAGGATTTACAGAGTCCATAACCCGTACTTAATCGCAAATGTAAGGTAAGTAATTGCTATCCAGCTAAGCGAATATACAGCCTTTAAAACCTTTGTGTCAACAGAAAAAAAGAAGGAAATGAGCCTTTGATATTCATAAGTCTTTTTGAGAAAAAACAGGTAACTCTGTGTACTGAAAAATACTGAAAAATAAAAATAGGGATTGAAAATTTCCAGATTCTTATATTATTCTATACCCATAGCATCCAAGGGATGAAACCGAACAGAATGTGGCAAAAGTTGATCTTTGGTTGTATGCAGGTATAGGGAACATACGGAATCCTTAACCATGTCATTGCGAGGGGTTTTTCCGAAGCAATCTCTTCTGAAACATGCAAAGGATTGCTTCGGAAAAACCCCTCGCAATGGTAATATGAAAAAGCAGCGTCCTTCCAAGGAGGTTAAAAAGCCTTGAACAGGCAATAACCTTTTGTGATATTAAATATCATA
>NZ_SZPP01000027.1:0-70816 GCF_030263775.1 Candidatus Jettenia sp. AMX1 | reverse complement strand
ACGCCATTGCCTTATTGGCAAGGGTAAAGGTCGCACCCGTTGCGCCTGTCACCTGTAGGAAAGTCCTCCTCGTAAGTTTCATACTTCCTACTCCTTTCTTGAATAGATTACATGGTAATATTCAGGGGTCTCTAACAGAGAACTGCCAATACATCTCTTAAATTCTTCTGGATACCTGTAGTAGTATAATGTAGGACAAGGCATTAGCCTTGCCTCCCCGTCTGAATACCTGCACGAGGATAGCAACCCGAAAGGGTTCCCTACAAAATGAAAATTCCTATACATCAAGAGAGCGATGCTGCAAATCAATGTGCTTAAGTATACATTTGTTTACTTAATTTGTCAACATAAAATAAACGATTGTTTATATATCACGATACTACGAAATACCACAACTCTTTTGTCTTTCGATTTATAATAATGCTACACAATATTTCCTATGAGGTAATCAGATTGGAGAAGTAAGGGCGAGCATGCTCTTATTTTATTTTTTGACTTGACTTAAAATACTAAAGCATGTTATGTAAATATGAGTAATATCAACGAGTAAAAACTAGCATGAAAAAGGCAAACTTTGAGTAATCAGAGGACGCAAAGGAAAGGGTCTTGTAACCGTGGACAGTGTTCGTGAACAGTATCAGCATAAATAGCAGATACTTACACTCATAACTGACACTATAGAAATAAGATAGCCTTACTGCCGAAGATTGTTATGGTAAATATCTTTGCAGCAAGGTTTTTTTGTTTTTAAGGAGGTTGCTCTATGACACAACAATTCCAGGAAAAAAAGTATCCGCCACAACATCAGGAACAGCAACCGGGAAAAGAACATCAAATGCAGCCCAAGCCGAAAAGTCAAATGAAGGAGTACCGTGGCTGCGATAAGTTACAGGACAAGGTAGCTCTTATCACGGGCGGGGATAGTGGTATAGGGAGGGCTGCAGCTATCGCCTTTGCCAAGGAAGGGGCACAGGTATCTGTTGTATATCATAATGAGCATAAAGATGCAGAAGAAACCCGCAGATTAATAGAAAAAGAAGGACGTCGTTGTTTATTGATTGCGGGTGATGTGGGCGATGGGGTATTCTGCTCACAAGCAGTCAAGAAGACCGTTAATGAACTAGGTAAACTCGACATCTTAGTCAACAATGCTGCCGTACAGTTTGTTCAGGAAAGCATAGAAAACATTACAGAGGAGCAATTGGTAACTACATTCCGTACTAACATTTTCTCATATTTTTTTATGACCCGAGCAGCCTTAAAACATTTAGGGAAAGGTTCTACTATCATTAATACCACTTCCGTCACTGCATATCGGGGCAGCCTGCATCTTTTGGATTACTCCTCTACAAAAGGAGCAATTGTTTCCTTTACTCGTTCGCTAGCCTTATCCCTCATCAAAAAAGGCATCCGTGTAAATGCTGTTGCGCCTGGACCGGTTTGGACACCGCTTATTCCTGCCAGTTTTCCTGAAGAAAAGGTAGAGAGTTTCGGCGCCCAGGTTCCTATGGAGAGGGCAGCAGAACCAGATGAAATTGCCCCTTGTTATGTATTTTTAGCCTCTGATGATTCCTCATACATAACAGGACAAGTTCTTCACCCTAACGGCGGAGAGATGGTCGGCGGGTAATTCATTATGGCTCTCTTCGAATATCAATGTCAAAGACTCTTTCATCTGCGGATGTTTAGCGTTGTAATTTCACCGATCTTTCTGCAAAAGAGAGATTGGGGAATAAGATGATAAAGCTTGTAAGGAGATTTAACTGTGAAAAACCTGAATAACTGAGGATATTTCTACAGAAAAAGGATGGAATTTACGATGAATGCGTTAGGAAAAGCAAAAGAGCCTTTTATATTTTCAACACAAGTCTCTCTTACCGAGCTTACCGGGTTAAAGGCAACAAATTTGCAGCAGTTACTTGATCTTATCAAGACAGTTCCAGGATCAGTTATTTATCATCATACTCATCATTTTCTCCAGGAACATCAATATTTATTACCTGAACCGCCAAATGATTTTTCCTACTGGGTTACTGAATTTTTAGGTGAAGCAAGGCTTGGTGAATATTTGCTGAGCATTGATACCATTCAGTACGCAACAATTCGTGAACTCCGGGATAAAATAGCCCGTACCATTGAAGATTACGTTAAAGACTACCCAACATCATTAAATAAATTTGCAACCACAGGGGAAGAGTTCCGTTTTTTAAAATCTGTTAGCTTTATTTTACAAACACCACATAAAGCTTCAGATCTTAAGGAATTCAAAACTGCATTGCAAAAAGTAACACCTCGTTCTCTCTATTTTCACATGTTTGAAGCAAGGCTTCGTATAAGACAGGGCATTAATGATTTTTCTAAATGGCTCGAGGATTGTTTATCAGAAAATAAACTGGCAAATAAAATAGCCGCCCTGGACCCCTATACCTATACTTTAGAAAATTTACGATTTACCATCATAAAGTTAGTCGAAAAAAGAATTGCCGAATCTTTAAAGGAACATCCGGTTATTCCAGAAGCTCTTCCAAAGTAAAAAAATTATGGCAAAAATTTCAGAATATAGTTCTGTAGTCGGTTCTAGTACCATTGAAGAGTTACAATTATTAGCAGGCAAACTTCAGGAGAAAATTGTCCAAAATATCAATTCTACTGCAATGGGAGGTGGTGTTGCAGAACTTCTCAGTCGAATTGTGCCTTTGTTACAGGAATTAGGGGTAAATACCAGGTGGGATGTAATTAAAGGCGGGGAGAGTTTCTTCAATGTTACAAAGAAATTCCACAATGCCTTGCACGGAAGGCCTGAAGAGATTAGTCCACAAATGTTTGAAGCATTTATGGAGACAAGCCAGCAAAACATTGAAGAACTTAAGGCATATGGAGATATCATGATTATCCATGATCCACAACCTATTGCGCTTATTAAAAAAAAATTGTCTATGCCCGGCAGCAAGTGGGCATGGCGATGTCATATCGATATCTCATCCCCGGATACTCATGTATGGAATTTTCTAAAACCATTTATCCATCAGTATGATAGCGCGATTTTTTCTTCTCCAAATTTCTCACCAGCCTTACCTATCCGGCAATTTCTTATCCTGCCATCTATCGATCCTTTAAGCGATAAGAATAAAGATCTGCCTCAGGAAACAATCGATACGGTACTGGAAAAATATCAAATAAAGAAAGATAAACCTATTATTACCCAGATCTCACGGTTTGACTATCTGAAAGATCCTATTGGCGTTATTGAAGCCTACCGTTTAGTAAAGAAGCGTATCGACTGCCAACTCATTCTCGCCGGAGGAACAGCTACAGATGATCCGGAATCAAGCAAGGTTTTTGCAGACACAAAAGAAATAGCAGGAAACGATGCAGATATACATATTCTCCCTGTTCCATCCGGGAGTGACATAGAAATCAATGCGCTACAAAGGGCGTCCACCGTTATTATACAAAAATCACTGCGTGAAGGGTTTGGACTTACCGTAACCGAGGCATTATGGAAGGCAAAACCGGTTGTCGCTTCCAGCACCGGTGGTATCCCATTACAAATCAGACATAAATATAATGGACTTTTATGCCATAGTATTTTTGGCGCCGCTCTCTCTATAAAACAGTTATTACATAACCCAGAATATGCTAAAAGGCTCGGTGAAAACGGACATGAACACGTTAAGCAGAACTTTATCCTTACTCGTCATCTCAAGGATTGCTTGCTTTTATTCTTATGCATGTATCATTCTGACGATATCATTCATTTATAATTGACCACCAGGGCACAAAGGCGCGAAAAGAAGTTTTTTGAGATTTAACTTTCTCTATCCTAAACAACGGTTTAAATCACTATGAATTATTACAAAAAAACTTTATTTTACCTGCTCGTAATTATCATTACCGTTTGGAGTATATTTCCTTTCCTTTGGATTTTATTAACCTCTATCAAGCCTCCCTTTCAGATTATGCAATTACCACCGGTATTTCCCACTACCATTACCCTTGCTGCATATAAGAATGTCCTTCTGAAAAGTTATTTTCCTCATTATTTATTCAATAGTTTTATGGTATCGTTATCAACGGTATTCATTACAATACCAATCGCACTTCTTGCGGCTTACAGTATATCACGCTTCTCATTCCGGAGAAAAACATCCATTCTCTTTATGATTATTATTTTATTTACCCTCCCTTCCATAAGCCTTGTAGCTGCCCTTTATAAACTATTTTATACCTTAGGCTGGATTAATCTTCCCATCTCTCTTATCGTTACGTACAGTGCCAATAATTTCCCTTTGGCCTTTTTTCTTCTGGTAAAATATCTTGATAAGATCCCAACAGATATGGACTGTGCTGCCCTTATTGATGGATGCACCTATTTTCAAGCCTTTCGATATATTATTACCCCCCTATCATTACCGGGGGTTATTTCTGCATCGGTTCTTATTTTTATTTTTTGCTGGAATGAATTTCTTTTTGCGCTTACTTTTACCCTTGATGAATCATCAAGATTAGCATCAGTAGGAATTGCATTATTTCAGGGTACCTTTGAGGTTCCCTGGGGTGATATTGCAGCAGCATCAGTTATAGTAACACTTCCTCTTCTTCTGTTTTTGCTGTTTTTTCAAAAATATATTGTACAGGGACTAACAGCAGGGGCGCTTAAAGGATGAAAATAAAATTACAAAATGTTATAAAACTCTATAACAACCATTACGTTGCTGTAAACAAGCTGAATTTAGATATATCCAGTGGTGAATTTCTTGTTGTGCTCGGCCCTAGCGGAAGCGGAAAATCCACAACCTTGAATATGCTTGCTGGTTTGGAAATACCTACCTCCGGACATATATTCTTTAATGAACGTATCGTGAATAATGTCCCGCCCGGAAAAAGAGATATCGCTCTGGTCTTCCAGAATTATGCCCTATACCCCCACATGAAGAGTTATGATAATATTGCCTTCCCCCTGAAAATACGGAAAGAAAAGGATTTACACCATCGGGTTATAAAAACAGCTGAAATGCTGGGATTAAGCGCCTTACTGCATAAGTACCCAAAGGAACTCTCTGGTGGAGAAAGGCAACGGATAGCATTGGCACGGGCGCTCGTGAGAAATCCACAAGTCTTTCTCATGGATGAGCCACTCAGTAATTTAGACGCACGGCTTCGGCTCTCAGCGCGAGGGGAGTTAAAGAAATTACAAAGACAGCGTAATATCACTACAATATATGTCACTCATGACCAAACAGAAGCACTTACTCTGGGAGATCGCATCGTAATTATGGATAAAGGCAACTTACAACAGATAGGCACACCGGATGAAATATATCAGAAACCTCATAATACCTTTGTTGCCAGTTTCATTGGGGCTCCTCCCATGAACATGGTACAGGTGCAGAAATATGACACCCATTCTTTTATCCTTGGAAATACTACGATTGCATTTCCCACCCCTTTACCTGATCAAACAAATCTTATCCTTGGTATAAGACCTGAAAATCTGACAATAGTACCAGCAGATACACAAACCATTATACCATGTACCGTGGAACATATAGAATATCTCGGTAATGAATCGATAGGACATGTTACAATCAACCCTACGACAATATGGTACGCAAAGAATATGGGAGAAAGAATAAAGATAGGTGATGAAGCCGGCCTAAAATTTTCACCCAATGATGCTCACTGGTTCGATTCTGTAACCAGAAAAAGGATAGCATAATCAAGCTTGTTTCGCCATGAAGATACAAAAAGAATCGAAGCATTGACTGGGTATAACAACCATCTCCTGGCGGCAATTGATAATCCACAATGCGTAATCAATGTATACGGGTAACCAATTTGTTATGAAAGGCAAAGTATGAACTGGTATCAGCTTCCTGTAAGAGAAATAGTGCAAAAACTTGGAACATCCGATGAGGGATTGTCTGATGAGGAAGTCAAAGAACGCCTTCAGCACTATGGTCCAAACAGACTTGCAGAAGAGGAAAAGATAAGCAAAATAAAGATCCTCCTTCACCAGTTTACCAGTCCCCTCATTTATATCCTTTTCGTAGCAGCATTCGTTACCTTTCTCCTGAAAGAATTTATTGATACCAGTGTAATTATGGCAGTAGTATTCCTTAATACAATTATTGGTTATATCCAGGAATTTAAGGCAGAACAGAGTGTCAGGGCACTCAAAAAAATGCTGATACCGAAGGCAAAGATTTTACGGAATGGACAAGAAAAAGAAATAAACAGCGAAGAACTGGTACCAGGTGACATCGTTCTTCTTGCATCAGGAGGCAAGGTACCGGCAGATCTAAGACTTTTTAAGACTCTTGAGTTAAAAATTGATGAATCCATGCTTACCGGTGAATCAATCCCTGGAGAAAAAACTACATCACCAATACAAAAGGATAATCTAACGCCAGGAGACCAGAAAAATATGGCCTTCACAGGAACAATTGTTGTAAGTGGAAGAGGGAGAGGCATTGTTACCGAAACGGGAAATAAAACGGTTCTTGGTCAAATTGCAAAGAACGTTAGAGAAACGGTGAAAATAAAAACACCTCTTCAGAATAAACTGGAGCGGTTTGCAAAAATCATAGGAGTTGTTATTGTTGGACTTTCTGGCATTCTCTTTGGTATAGGCTTCTTAGCGCATGGATCAGATATTTCTGAAATGTTTATGGTTGCTGTTGCTACTGCCGTATCAGCAATACCTGAGGGTCTTCCTGTTGCGGTAACCATTACTATGGCAATCGGTGTATCAAGAATGGTAAGGAGAAATGCTATTATAAGAAAGCTACCCGCAGTGGAAACCCTGGGAAGTACTACCGTCATATGCTCTGACAAGACAGGAACACTAACAAAGAATGAAATGACCGTGAAACTCATTTATAATGAAAATCATATCTATGAAGTAACCGGAACAGGATATAATCCAAAGGGTGAGATTCTTCGTGATGAGATGCCTGTTCCCCACAAAGACAAGGAAGATCTCCTGCTTGTTTTACGAATAGGATTACTTTGTAATGAATCTCATATTTATCTTGAAGATAGCCAATACAAAATTGATGGAGACCCTACAGAAGGAGCGCTTATTGTATCAGCAATAAAGGGAGATCTTAACCCTGAAGAAGAGAGGAAAAATTATCCACAAATTGCGATTATACCTTTTGAATCGGAACGCGGTTATATGGCTACCCTTAACAAGCACCGAAACAAAAAATGTATTTTCGTAAAGGGCGCCCCGGAAAAGATAGTAGACATGTGTACCAAATTTAAAACAAATAGCAGCTCTCCGAAAAAAGAGATCCTTCAGGCTGCAAATACTTTTGCTAAAAAAGGTTTACGAGTACTCGCATTTGCTTATAAAGAAACGCCGAATGACAAGGAAGAACTTATTCACCGGGATATAGAATCAGGATTAACCTTTGCAGGTCTTCAGGGTATGATCGATCCGCCAAGACAAGAAGTAATAGAAGCAATAGAGGGGTGTAGACAAGCAGGAATCAGAACCATAATGATAACCGGTGACCATGCAATCACTGCAGTATCTATCGCAAAAGAGCTTGGATTAGGTGGACAGGACGAGAAGGTTTGCACAGGAAAAGAGCTTGAAACGATGAGTGATGAAGAACTTTTTCATACGGTAAAAAACGTATCGGTATTTGCAAGGGTAGCGCCTCACCATAAGTTAAGAATAACAAATCAATTAATAAAACAGGGTGAGGTTGTAGCGATGACAGGCGACGGAGTTAATGATGCACCTGCCCTCAAGGCTGCTCATATTGGTATTGCCATGGGCAGAACGGGAACCGATGTTGCGAAAGAGGCCTCCGATGCTGTCCTTACTGATGATAATTTTGCAAGCATTTTTGCAGCGGTTGAAGAGGGAAGGGTGGTGTATGATAATATCAAGAAGGTCACCCTCTTTCTGATATCATGCGGTTTTGGAGAACTGATTGCCATTATCACCACCGTTGCAATGGGTCTCCCTATACCCTATATAGCGGTACAGATACTCTGGTTGAACCTCGTAACAAATGGGCTTCAGGATATTGCTCTTGCCTTTGAACCAGGAGAAAAAGGAGTCTTACTGAGACCTCCAAGGCATCCGAAAGAACGTATTCTTACAAGCATTATGATACAAAAGACTGTTCTTATGGGGCTTGTTATGGCTGCCGGAACGGTCATTCTCTACCTATACCATCTCAATAAAGGGGCATCATTAGAACAGGCTCGTACCGTAGCCCTCACAACCATGGTCTTTTTCCAATTCTACCAAGCGCTTAACTGCCGTTCCGAATTTCAATCCATTTTCAGGAAGAACCCCCTGAGTAACCCGTTTTTATTCTTCAGCATGATTGCTGCCCTCTTTGCCCATCTTGCAGTGTTATATGTACCGGTTCTTCAATGGGTTTTTAGAACAGTTCCTCTTACCAGAGAAGAATGGATTGATATTGGAGTAATAACCGTAGCAATAGTTATTGCAGTTGAGATTGAGAAATTGATAAGAAGAAGAAAAAGGAAAACAAGAGCAACGATTGCAGGATTTAAAACGGGAAAAGTATTTGCGCCAGCCAAAATACTTCTGATATCTGTTTGTATTTTCCTTGCATTATGGACTACCTATACATTCTTCAGGCCCAAAAGAGAAGATGAAGTTGTTTTTAGTATCGGGTGTGGCGCCGAAGAAATCGGAATAATAAGGAGACTCATAGATACATTTGAAAAGGAAAATCCTGCGATACATGTTAAATTAAACATCCTTCCTGCGCCTACAGATCAGCAGCACCATTACTATCTTACTACCTTTGGGGTAAAGTCTGAAGATATTGACGTGATGAGAATTGATACTATCTGGATTGCAGAATTTGCGTCAGCAAGATGGCTGGAGCCATTAGAAACATATATCAATCCTGGATATAAAGCATCATTTATTCCCATAATTGATGTAATAAACATATACCAGGATCGTTTATACGCCATTCCCTGGAATGCCGATATTGGACTTTTCTATTATCGGGACGATTTATTAAAGAAATACCAGGCGTCTCCGCCGCAAACATGGGAAGAGCTTATTAAAACAGGCGCAAAAATTTCCTCCATGGAACCTGTATATGGATACCTCTGGCAAGGGAAACAATATGAGGGATTGGTCTGTAATTTTATTGAATTCATTGGCAGTAACAAGGGAGAAATATTCGATGCACAGGGAAGAGTAGTTGTTAATTCGATACAAAATCACACAGCTCTCAATCTCATGCATGATTTACTATGGAAGTATCAGATATCACCGCCAAATACCTACAGCGAACTTATGGAAGAGCCCACTCGTCATCTATTTCAACAGGGTAGAGGTCTTTTTTTAAGAAATTGGACTTATGTGTGGAGTCTTTTTCAGACAGACCAGTTTATGAGGAATAAGGTAGGAGTATCTCAACTGCCTAAATTCTCCGGTGGACGCCCTGCTCCTGTATACGGAGGATGGCATCTCGCTATAAATGCTAACTCAAAAAAGAAGAAGCAGGCATGGCAACTCGTTAAATTCTTAAGCTCACACAGGGTGCAAAGAGAACTATCCAGGAGACTATCCTGGGCGCCGACACGTACCTCATTATATAAAGACCCGAGACTGCTCCGAAGATTGCCATTTCTTTCAATCGTGCATGCATCATTTCCAAACGTTCAAATACGGCCCAACCTTCCTTATTATCAGTGGGTGAGCGACATCATACAAAAACATGTTAACAGGGTATTATCGAACCAGGAGAGCAGCAAACAAGCGTTACAATCTATTCAAACAAAACTCGAACGGATGAGAAATGAATTTACCAAAGACTAAGCTTGCTTACTTATTTTTATTACCTGGAATACTCCTGATACTGGCATTTAGCTTTATTCCATTCGTAGATACTATTATAACTTCCTTCCAAAGTGCAAAACTTATTTTACCAAAAGAACGATTTGCGGGATTTGATAATTATCAGGATATTGTAATCGATACCCGCTTCTGGTACTCACTCTTTCTTACGCTTTTCTATACTTTTGTCTCAATATGCCTGGAAGCTATCCTGGGATTATGTTTTGCTCTTATCATGAATCGTCTATCACCCAGAAGCAGCTTTTTAAGAGTCCTAATCCTTATCCCTTGGACAATCCCAACGGTAGTAACAGCGAGAATATGGCAATGGATGTTTGATTATAATTTAGGAATTATAAATTATCTTTTTGAAATTTTTGGTTTTTCAAGGGTAAATTGGCTAGGAAAGCCTTTTTTAGCGTTTTTTTCAATTGTCATTGCAGATGTCTGGAAGACTGCCCCCTTTGTCGCCATAATTGTTTTAGCAGGTCTCTCTGCCATCCCGCAGGAGATATATAAAGCATCTGCTATTGACGGTGCAAATAGCTGGCAGCGATTCCGTTATATAACATTACCCTTGATATTGCCAATAGTAGGTGTAGCCATTATGTTCAGAGCTATAGATGCCCTGCGAATATTTGATCTCGTTTATGTACTTACCGGCGGCGGTCCAGGAGGTTCAACGGAAACCTTATCTGTCTATGCTTATAAACTGTTCTTTTATAAGGGGGATTTTGGACAAGGAGCAGCTACATCAGTAATAATCTTACTCTTAGTTGCCGGCTTTGGATACTTCTATACAAAAAAATCCTTTGAAAAGTAAGAGAACCGTATGCTGGCTGAAATAGAAACAACCATTCAATTTACTCTGTTTATAATTGCATTGTGGTAAGAGCCAACTCCCTGTTGGCGACCGTGGAACTTGCAAATAAGTTATACATTGCCAAGCTCGATCAGGGGACGGATTCTACCAAAATATGATTAACAGTATTTATTTGTGTATCTTTATTTACATCCTCTGGCAAGCCTGCTCCCTTGTATTCACACAATCTTCGTATGATACTTGCATTCCCTTACGGTATGTGCTAAACTCCTCTTCTTTTGATACTCCTTTCTTATGGACTGGCTACCGAAATAACTTCAGTACCATCCTAAGAGAGGAGTTGTTTTTTTTAAATACTTCAGCTTAGCTTTTTGCTATTCTTCCCGGCATAGGTTGAGGGTTTAGCATAGAGAATATCTCCAGAGAGTAATACGATATGCTAACACATCACGAAAGGTCTCTTAAAAATGGAAGTAGCTGAATTTTTTTTAAAATTTTTAATAATTTTGGTATCTGCAAAATGCTTTGCGGAAATGTTCGCCTTTTTACGCCTGCCCGCTGTATTAGGCGAAGTTATTGCTGGTATTATCATAGGACCAAGCCTTCTCGGGATTATACAGGTTGATGCAACTCTTTACCTACTGGCAGAAATAGGTATTTTACTTCTTCTCTTTGAGGTTGGACTTGAAACAGATGTTGGACAAGTTGTAAAGGTTGGTGTACAATCATTTTTAGTTGCCATCACCGGCGTTGTTGCCCCTGCAGTCGCAGGTTTTTGGATAAGTAAATATATCTTTCATTTACCCCTCCTGGTTTCTCTCTTTATTGGAGGAACAATTGTCGCAACAAGTATTGGGATAACCATACGGGTACTTGTTGATATTAAAAAACATCAGACAAAGACTGCAAAAATTGTTCTTGGGGCAGCGGTTCTCGATGATATTATTGGTGTAGTTATTTTAGCAATACTCTATGATTTTGCCGTAAAAGGAGAGGTCCGGGTGATGGATGTAAGCAAAGTATTGGGGTTTATTGCCGTCTTTTTATTGCTTGCCCCTGTAATCACGAAGCTCCTTGTACCTCTTATTTCCAAATTATCATCGGGCAGTAAAACGAATGGGATGATACCGACAATTATTATCTCCTTAATCTTAGTATTAGCTATTATCTCTCATAAAATCGGTGCACCGGGAATCCTCGGTTCTTTTGCTGCTGGTATTGCCCTTGCAAGGAGGTTCTTTCTCCCTCTTGGTTCAACGATAGACCATTACAGTCATGGTATGGCTGAAAAGATTGAGAAACACATGAAGCCTATCATTGATTTGTTTGTTCCTGTTTTTTTTGTGGTTGTAGGTGCATCCATGAATCTTAAGGTTATTGACTTTACATCCGTAACGTTCTGGCAAATGGCAGGGCTCTTAACGATCATAGCTATCGTTACAAAGATGATCAGTGGACTATGGGTCAAGGGTGGTCTCAAAACAAAACTTTCTACAGGTCTTGCAATGATCCCCCGGGGAGAAGTTGGTTTAATATTTGCTGAAGTAGGAAAGAAGAGTGGTATATTCGACGATTTGATTTATGCAATTATTGTCTTTATTGTTGCCTTAACAACACTATTCGCACCTATCTTACTGAGATTTTTTATGAAAGGTGAAGAATGAACTGGTATCAGCTTTCCATAAAAGAAACACTGCAAAGACTTCAAACATCTGAAGATGGACTGACTGACGAAGAAGCCAAAGAACGCCTTAAGCAGTATGGACAAAATAAACTCGCTGAGGAAGAAAAGATAAGCAAAATTAAAATCTTTTTCCATCAGTTCACCAGCCCCCTTGTATATATCCTCCTTGTTACCGCGGTTGTAACATTTCTTTTTAAAGAATACATAGACGCTACGGTAATTATAGCTATCGTGGTTATTAATGCAATAATTGGTTACATTCAGGAGTTTAAGGCTGAACAAAGTGTAAGGGCGCTCAAGAAGATGGTAGTACCAAAGGCACGGGTACTCAGGAATGGTAAAGAAAAAGAGATACACAGTGAGGAACTGGTGCCGGGTGATATTGTTCTACTTACATCTGGTGTAAAGGTGCCAGCGGATCTCAGATTAATAAGAACAGTTGAATTGAGGGTCGAGGAGGCCATGCTTACGGGAGAGTCAGTTCCTGCTGAAAAGGTAGTCGTACCAATAAAAGAGGACAATTTGACTCCAGGCGATCAGAGGAATATGGCATTCATGGGTACCATTGTTATAAGTGGAAGGGCAAAGGGTGTTATTGTAGAAACGAGTTCAAAGACCGTTCTCGGCAGTATTGCCCAAGAAGTTAAGCAGGTAGGTGTTACAAAAGCACCCCTCCAGAAAAAGATAGAAAACTTCGCAAAGGTTATCGGACTCATTACCCTGGCAACCTCAGTTCTGCTTTTCATTATCGGTGTTATTGTCGGCGAAAGCGTTAAAGATATGTTTATGACGGCTGTTGCTGCCACCGTGGCGGCGATACCAGAGGGGCTTCCCATCGTTGTAACCATAGCAATGGCTATCGCTGTGGCAAGGATGGCAAGGCAAAATGCCATCGTAAGGAAGCTTCCCGCAGCAGAGACCCTCGGAAGTACTACGGTCATATGTTCAGACAAAACCGGAACACTCACAAAAAACGAAATGACCGTAAAGCTTGTCTACGATGGAAAACATACCTATGAGGTAACAGGAAGCGGATATGAGCCAAAAGGTGAAATACTCCATGAGGATATGCCCATCGAAGCAAAGGAAAAAAAGATACTCCTTCAGGTTTTACGCATAGGACTTCTCTGCAACGAGTCAAATATTTATGAGGAAGAAGATCAATACAAGGTTGACGGTGACCCTACAGAGGCAGCCCTTATTGTTTCTTCAATGAAGGCAGGTCTTAGCCAGGAAGAAGAAAAAAGGCACTATCCACAAATTGGAATCATACCCTTTGAGTCTGAACGCGGTTACATGGCAACGCTCCATAAACATGGAGGGAAAAAATTCATATTCGTTAAAGGGGCACCCGAAAAGGTACTTGACATGTGTACCGCATGCATGGCGGCTGATAACCTTAACAAGAAAGAGATATCACATATTGCTGCCAATTTTGCCAAAGAAGGCTTACGGGTACTTGCTTTTGCCTATAAAGAAGTTCCCCATGATACGGAAGAGATTAGTCACCATGATATAGAATCAGACCTAATCCTTGCCGGTCTCCAGGGGATGATGGACCCACCAAGACCAGAATCCATCGAAGCCGTTAAAGGGTGTAAAAAAGCAGGGATCAGGGTTGTAATGATTACAGGAGATCATGCCGTTACCGCAAAGGCCATTGCAAAAAGGCTGGATATCATTGGTGAAAATGCAGACGTTCTCACGGGCAAAGAACTCAATGAAATGAACGACTCAACACTTTTTGAAAAGGTCAAAACAGTCTCGATATATGCACGGGTAGCGCCAGAGCATAAACTGAGAATAGTAAAACAGTTAAAAAAACACGGCGAGATAGTTGCAGTGACCGGTGACGGCGTTAACGATGCGCCAGCCCTCAAAGAGGCACATATAGGCATCGCCATGGGGAGAACGGGAACTGATGTTGCAAAAGAGGCATCAGATATGGTTCTTACAGACGATAACTTTGCAACCATGTTTAATGCCGTAAAAGAGGGACGTGTCCTATTCGATAACATTCGCAAGGTTGTCTTTTTTCTTATACCAACAGGTATAGCAGCGATACTCTCCATTATTGCTACCATAATTCTGGGCGTACCAATGCCCTATGTCCCTACCCAGCTTCTCTGGTTAAATATTGTTACAAATGGTTTGCAAGATATTGCCCTTGCCTTTGAACCGGGAGAAAAAGGAGTAATAGACAGGCCGCCCCGGAATCCAAAGGAAGGAATAATGTCTCGTGTTCTTATTGAAAGAACTATACTTGTAAGCTTCGTAATCTCTCTCGGTGTTATCTTTAATTTCATCTCTGCTTTACATGAAGGGGTACCCATAGAAAAGGCAAGGACAACGGCACTAACGACTATGGTATTTTTCCAATTTTTTCAGGCATGGAATTCCCGCTCCGAGACCCAGTCTGTCTTCCGGATGAACCCCATAAGTAATCCCTTTCTCTTTTACAGCATGATTGCAGCCATTTTCGCCCAGCTTGCAGTATTATACGTACCCCCCCTTCAGTGGATTTTCAGGACACAACCGCTAACATCAAGTGAATGGATACATGTGGGAATAGCAAGTGTTACCATTATCGTTATTATTGAATTTGACAAATGGATAAGAAGAAGGAAAGGAAAAGCAGCCGTTATAGAAGCCGGAAGAAGAAAAATACTCACACCAGCAAATATACTTCTCTCATTCGTTTGTATTTTCCTTATGCTATGGATTGCTTATACATTTTTCAGGCCTAAAAAGGAGGATGAAATTGTTTTTAGCATTGGAGCTGAAAGCAAGGAGATTGATTTCATAAGAAATCTCTTAAACGATTTTGAAGATAAAAACCCTTCTGTAAAAGTTAAACTAAATATCCTTCCCGCACCTACTGATCAGCAACACCATTATTATCTCACTACTTTAGGAGCCAGATCAACTGACATTGATGTATTGAGAGTTGATACGATTTGGATTGCCGAATTTGCATCAGCAGGATGGTTAGAGCCATTAGAAACATATATCAATCCTGGATATAAAGCATCATTTATTCCCATAATTGATAAGACAAACAGATACCGTGATCGTTTATATGCCATTCCCTGGAATGCCGATATTGGACTTTTCTATTATCGACGGGATTTATTAAAGAAATATCAGGTATCTCCACCGAAAACATGGGAAGAGCTTATTGAAATAGGTACAAAAATTTCTCCCACTGAGCCTGTGTATGGGTATCTCTGGCAGGGAAAACAATATGAGGGATTGGTATGTAACTTTATTGAATTTATCGGAAGTAACAATGGAGAGATTATCAACGAAGAAGGAAAGATAGTTGTTAATTCTCCACAAAATAAAATAGCTTTAGACCTTATGCATGATTTAATATGGAAATATAGGATATCGCCACCCAATACCCCCGGTGAACTTATGGAAGAATCTTCAAGGCATCTTTTTCAACAAGAAAAAGGCCTTTTTCTCAGAAACTGGACTTACGTATGGGATTTAAGTCAGAGAGACCAATCAACGAAAGGTAAGATAGGCGTAACCCGGCTGCCAAGATTCCCGGATGGAAAATCAACATCGGTATATGCAGGCTGGCACCTCGCCATAAACACCAATTCAATGAAGAAGGAACAAGCATGGCAACTTATTAACTTCTTAACCTCGCGCCGGATACAAAAAGAGTTGGCCTTACATTTAGCATGGGCACCGACACGAAACGCATTATACAAAAATCCAAGGTTGCTTCGAAAATTACCTTTTCTCCCCATAGTAGAAGAATCTTTTCACACTATTCAAATACGACCCAATCTCCCATATTATCAGCGGATCAGCGACGTCATACAAAATGAGGTTAATAAAGTGTTATCGAATCAGTTAGACAGCCAAAAAGCATTGCAAACTATTCAGACAGAATTAGAACGGGTTCAACATGAATTTATCAAAGACTAAATTGCCTTACCCCTTCTTATTGACTGCTCTAAGGGAGTACAATTTTAGCTTACAGGCAGAATAATTGAAATGCTGGTAAATTTTCCCTCAGCACTATCAATGGTAAGCTTACCACCATGATCATTTATAATATTATGGCAAATACTTAAACCTAATCCTGTTCCTTCACCAGCAGGTTTCGTCGTAAAAAATGGGTTCATTACTTTATCTCTTATATGAGCAGGTATGCCAGTACCGTGATCATAAAAAGTAATCTTTACATAAGAATGACTATTTATAGCTATTTTTTCACCTAAAATTTCAAGGATCTTATCATCGTGCCGTCCCGGGTATTTTTGATTGAGGGCATATCGTGCATTATTCGTAAGGTTCAAGAAGACCTGGTGAATTTCTTGGGAATTCGCAAGTATTTTTGGTAAGTCTTCAGGCATATCTAACTTTATTTTGGTACCTTCTTTTCGTAACTGTGGTCCTGTAAGAATAAGGGCATCAGATACTATTTCATGTACACTCATTATACTTTGCTCCTTTTTATCCTTAGTCCTAGCAAAAGAAAGGAGTTTACTAACAATATGAGCGATACGATCCCCCTCTTTTATAATCCTGCGAGTAAGATCTTTTTCTCTACTTCCTTCACTCGCTTTATTAGATAACATCTGAGCACAATTAATAATACCTGTTATGGGATTATTGATCTCATGAGCTACGCCTGCTGCTAATTCACCTATTAGCGCAAGATGTCTAGACAGTTGTATCTCCTTTTCCAGATTTACTTTTTCAGTGATATCCAAGGAAGCGCCTAATATACCAACACACTCACCCTTTTCATTTTTTATAGGAATTTTAATAGTATGAACAATTAATTCTTGTCTATTTATAATATATGTATCTTCTATATCCTTTCTGTACCCCGATTCTATAACCTCCCTGTCATCTGTTCTATATTTTTCACTAAGTTCTTTAGAGAAAAAATCATAATCTGTTTTTCCTGTAATTTCTTCAGGCATTATATGTAAATCCCTGGCGTAATTTTCATTACAGGATTGATATACCAGATTTCTATCCTTATAGAATATTCTTAAAGGAAGATTTTCATAGAGAAACCGGCACTTACTTTCACTCACATGCAGCACTTCTGCAATCTGTTTAAGTTCATTGATTTTATTTGCGAGTTCTTCTGCCATAATATTAAAACTCTTACTCAAATTGCCAATTTCATCATTACGAATTATATTTATTCTGTAATCTAAGTCCCCTTTTGTAAATTTCTCTGTTACATCCCTTAAATCTACAATAGGTCTTGATGTTGAAAGGGCAAAGGTAACACCAACACTGGTAACTACAGCAGCGCAAATTATTCCTAAAGTTAAGACAATAGTATTCGATGTCTTTAAAGGTGCAAATACCTCTGATTTGTCTATCTTTGCCATAAGTATCCAATTATACTCTGGTATATCCATAGAGACACCAATAACAGGTATACCTCTGTAGTCCGGGTAAATACCGCCCCATTCTTTATTTTCTTCAATGATCTTACGAATTGGCATTGTATTTATCGTTTGCTTAAGGGGAAGATTTTCTACAAACTTTGATTTAGTAATCATTGTTTTATTATCTTTATTTACTAAATATACTTCGCCAGTATTTCCTATTCCTATAAGATTAGCAGTAATCTCATTTAGAAATGAAAGGTTGTAGGTATTGATAATGGCGCCTAGTGGCTTAGTATCATTGTCTGAAATAATCGGTGCTGAGATACATATGCAATTGATATCATAGTAAGAAGAAAAATGAGGCTGACTTACAAAGGTCTCACCATAACGCTTCATTATTCCTTGTATGAATGCTTCATCATGCGATATATCTCTACCAATTAACTTCTCATTCGTCGATGAAATAACCTTGCCAAATTTGTCTACAATAGTTACTGCAACAAGATGGGGTTGTGCTGGCACAATCTTTAAGGCATTTGAAAGATAATTATTTAAATTAGTTACCGTGTTTTGCATGGAAACTTCATTCTGAGTAATTGTTCTGAGTTCTTCTCTTATAAAGTTATCAATACTAAAATCAGATGTATGTATTCGCTCTGCCTCTATACAGTCCAAAACGTGAAGCCTTTTTGCTTGTACTATCATTTGTAAATCTTGAAAGGTTTTTTGTCTTAAAATACTTCTGGTATGAAAATAGTATATTGTAGTAATTATTACGATCGGTATAAGTGAAATAGAAAGACCAAAAGTAAGCATTTTAGATTTAATTGATGAGAATATTTTCATCTGAACACCTATATATAATGAAATAAAGATTATCTTTGTTATTATAAGACTTAAATCAATGTATAACTATCGTGGAACAAATCAGGTTTTCGAGATTTGAGTACCGATAATTTGAGAATTTTCTGCCAAAAGGGTATGTAATTTCTCTTGACAGAGACTGATGTCCTGAAGGAAGTTTAAGTACACTATCCTAAACTTTTCGTATGTATCATACTATGTATTATAAAGGGGCTTTTCGTAAAAGAACTTCTATTATTTGCTCACAAGTTTAGCCTAAATCGAGAAGAAGAACGGTATGGTTTTGATTCTGTCTGCGTTACGTTGAAATTGTTCTTTTTTGTACTCTTTTGAGTTCATTACGTTGCTCTGAATTCGGAAAATCTCCTATAATTAATGTGTAACAAATATTCATATGAATTGTAAGAAAAATTTTCGAAAAATAAATGCTTTTAGTTATAACAAGGAGTATATATGCTTGATTATTTAAAAAAGATCGAGAAGATAATTGTTATCTCGCTTATTCTGATGATGATAATTGTGCTGTTTCTCTCCACCTTGGACTTGGGTTTGATTATCGTAAAATCTATTCTTACCCCGCCACAATTTTTACTTGATATTAATGAGCTATTAGACATTTTTGGACTTTTTTTATTGGTTTTAATAGGCATTGAATTATTGGAGTCTGTCAAAACATACCTTTTGGAAAAAGAGATTCATGTTGAAGTGGTATTTACTGTGGCCTTGATTGCGATTGCACGTAAGGTTATCATTCTTGATATTAAAGAGATTCCAAGCAATACTCTCCTTGGCATAGCTGCTATCGTCATAGCCCTTTCAATCGGATATTATCTTTTAAAACAGAGTCACCGATGCTAAACTTCCAGCATGAAAACTCCAAAATGAACTAAATTATGCTTCTCCAAGGGTGCTTTAAATAAAAATATTACAGAGAAATTCAAAATAAATCTAGCCATTCAATTATCTTTAATTAAATTTTCCTATAGATGAATCTCAGGAAAAAATTAAAATTTTTTGCCATAAATTTTACTACTCAAATCTTATTTTTTCCCTAATGTATGGCTATTTATGTTCATTTTTAATGTTGAGACAATTTCCTTGCATAGGCTACCTATTCCACCTTATACTATCGTACTTATAAGTTTATAATAGTTAACATACAGGAGAATACAGCAATAAAAGGTCATAAGCAGAAGATAATAAGTTGAAAATGCATGACATGGTCTTTATAATACCTGCAGTCTCTTTGGTCATTATGATTGGTCATATGATTAAAAAGTTGGTAATTACTCAAACTAAGGATTTCTTTTAACTGGATATGATATCTACGCGTGAGTCATTAAAAGAGCTGATTTCGAGCAAGCTGAAAGGTTACAAGCTTATAGTGGTATCGAATCGTGAACCTTACATTCACAATTATGTTGGTGATGAGATTCATTATATTGTTCCTGCAAGTGGAATGGTTACGGCTTTGGACCCTATTATTCGTGCAGAAGGCGGAACATGGGTTGCTTATGGAAGTGGAGACGCCGATAAGGAGGTTGTCGACAGGAACGACCGCATTGCAGTACCACCAGATCATCCACAATATACCCTTCGAAGGGTTTGGCTTACCCGTGAGGAGGAAGAACGGTTTTATTACGGGTTTTCCAATGAGGCGCTCTGGCCTCTGTGCCATATTGTGTATGTCAAACCGAAATTTAATGAGGCAGATTGGTTAGCCTATAAGTCGGTAAATCAAAAGTTTGCCAAGGTTATTCTGGAAGAGGCAGGAAATGAAAAAGCGTTTGTTTTCATTCAGGACTATCATTTTACCCTGCTTCCGAAGATGCTCAAGGAGATTAGACCTGACTTGCTTGTTGCACAATTCTGGCATATCCCGTGGCCAAATAGAGAGGCGTTTCGCATATGTCCATGGGGTCAAGAAATTCTTGAGGGACTTTTAGGAAATGATCTTTTAGGATTTCACATACAATACCATTGTAATAATTTCCTTGATACGGTAGACCGGAATCTGGAGTCAAAGATAGATTATGGAATATTTGCAGCTACAAAGGGTGGAAAGACAACCCATATTCGTCCCTTCCCCATTAGTATTGATTTTGATGAATTAAACATGCAGGCACAGGGAAAAGAGGTTGAGTCTGAGATGGTCCGTATCAGGAAAGAACTGGGTTTAAAGGGACAGATTATTGGGATAGGACTGGACCGGGTAGATTATACCAAGGGCATTTCAGAACGATTTATGGCGATTGACCGATTTCTTGAAAAGTATCCTGAGTACCGAAATAAATTTACATTTGTTCAGGCTGGCACCTTAAGCCGGATTCATATTGCAGACTACCGGGATTATAACGATACGATCTACGATCAGATGAATGAGATAAATCATAAATACCATAGCGGCAGATGGACGCCAATACGGTTAGTAAAATCACATTTTCATCGGGTAAGTATTCAGGCGTTATACCGTTTATCGGACGTTTGTATCGTGAGTTCCCTGCATGATGGTATGAATCTGGTTGCAAAGGAGTTTGTAGCCTCCCGTTCCGATGAGCTTGGCGTGCTTTTACTCAGCCGGTTTACCGGTGCTGCTTCAGAACTTACCGGCTGCATTGAAATTAATCCGTATGCCACAGATACCTTTGCAGAGGCGATAAAGATAGCCATAGAAATACCTGAGGAGGAAAAGAGAAAAAGAATGCAGCGAATGAGAAAATACGTATCTGAACATAACGTGTACCATTGGAGTCAAAATATTGTAAACGAATTGACGAAATTACACCAATGAGATATCTGTTCGATAATATTCAAACGGTTCATGAACTTCTTCATAGCAAGAAAAGGATACTCCTTTTATCCGATTATGACGGCACCTTAACGCCGATTCAGGAGCATCCGGATCTCGCTATACCTTCAGAAAAAGTTCGTGAACTTCTCATAAAATTTTCTTCTCACAAAGCATTTCGTTTAGGCATAGTTACAGGACGTTCTTTACAGCAAATAAAAAAATTAATTAATATACAAAAAGCGCTGTATGTTGCAAACTATGGAGTAGAAATAGAAGGACCTGATATATATTTCATTAGCCCAGAAGCTAAAAAGGCACGCTATATCCTTTGGAACATTTACCTACAACTCTTGAAGTCTCTAAGACACATTGAAGGAGTATATATAGAAGATAAAGGTCTTTCCATCAGTTTGCATTACCGTTTAGTAAAAACAACCCATGATATGGAATATATCACGAAAACCTTTCATACTATAACAAAACCTTTTTTAGACAAGGAAATGCTTTGTCTAAGCACAGGAAAGATGGTTTATGAAATACGGCCTCCCGTGAAGTGGAACAAGGCAACAAGAATTACATGGCTGTTGGCTCATTATTTCCCCCCAGAATTCAGTAACGATGCACTCATTATATATTTAGGAGATGATAGTGCAGATAAAGAGGTATTTACAGCACTAAACGAAAAAGGATTAAAGATTTTTGTAGGAGAGCCGCCAAATACATCTTCGGCAGATTACTTTGTTCATTCCCCTGAAGAGGTAGTTGCTTTTTTAGAGTATCTCTATAAACAGAAATCACAAACTCCTTTATGAATATTCAACAACAACAGGATCGACGTCCAGAGAAAAACAAGTATCAGATACCAATTCAATCCTTGCAATACTGTAAGACAGAGAATAGAAAACAATCATCGGTGATAACACGTCTAAAAAAGGAGCACCCACGTGCAAATCATATTCAGTAATGAATCCCAACACATTCGTTGCAAAAAGATTCCGTATAATGAAGAATATATACAGCATGAGAGCAACAGCCTTATGTGCGGCTAAATATTGACAATACACATACACAAAAATAAGAGGGGAACAGAGCTTAATTATGTCATTCAAAATATTCAATGCAAAGGATGTTATTGTGGTATTCTCAATAAAGATTACCTCTAAAATAGGCGAAAAAAAATATCTTGAGAAAAAATATAATCCAAAACCTGTAATTGTTGTAAAAAAGAATCTTTTTGATCTCTGAAGACCATCCTCTAAATGCCGGGTGACTCCTCTATCATAGAGATACATCGGTATATCAGTAACAGTGTTTTTTAAGCGTGCAGATGTATGAAACAAATATGCAATCGTAAACACGATAACCATTACTGTCTCTCCACACATATCGGGTATGCTTGGTGTATGTATATCATACCTTTGATTCTGATCCAGAGGCTGCAGGATATTAAAGAAAATAAGGGCATTCATGATATTTTCCGTAATAAATCTTAGATTAATGCCTATAAACGTTAGTAAATCGCTTATTCTTAAATTCCTTAAAGCAGCATTGATAGTTGTGCGTTGGCCAGCAGGAGCTGGTATGCCAGGCACTGATTCCTCAGTTATATATGTCCCATAAGTTTTCATGTATTTTTTAGATACAAAAATTGAATTTTTTATACGATCCTATGGTAATGACAGATTAAGTAACACCTATAAAAGTAATAGCAGTGATATTGAGATTAATACCTTTTTTTATTAATCCTAACCCTTACCACACAACAGTAATTTTTCTATTTTCTTCAGGTATTATTGGATGAGTTGCAAAATGTGTAATTACTCAGGTTTTTTACAAAGATAGATAAACATAACGAGTAAACTTTGCATCAGGATTGTTGTTCTTTGATAATACTACTACCCCCCATTAACGAAGATTTAATGGAGAGTCAATGAGGGCGTTTTAATACCCTCTGTGGTCTTTCTGGATTGCTTGTGAACTGAGGAGATAAACTTCCGGATTCGACAAAAACATTCTGCCATTTCTTTATTGTAAAATGTTTCTGAGATCTTTTGTTTTAACCTGGCCATTCTCATATCGTGTTTGGCCAGTTTATTATTAAAAGACAGAAGCTGGTAAGTTTTTAAATAAGTTGGCATAGTTTTCAGATTTGTTCCCTATGGTATTGAAAATGTATATTTTCAACACTTCTTAATGATATTAAGATTTTTATTTTAATTAAGTTTAAGAGAATTCTCTTTCTGTATCCAGTAAAAAATTTAAAATATTTACTCGCTATTTAGCCTTATATCCAAAAAGGAGAGGACAGGTTTCATGAGAATGGCATTTACATCTCTGATATATGACGTTATGTATACATTTTGATAATCACTGGCATCTGGCACATCTGTTCATGTCATTACGATTGACAGCTTGCAGCTAAAGCAGACATTCTCACATCGTTTAAAAAATGTATCAATTCATCACCAATCTCTTGATTCAAACTCATATGAGCGATGAGAAGCATCTTTAGACATCCCATGCTCAATGAGTTTCCAATGATCAAACTCTTTTTCATAGGTGATTTTATAAGAATAATCAATCATCCTCCAACGCCAGAAAAAGAAATGGGATATGCCGGTTACAAATATATCAAGGCGTTTGACCTTTGGATCTATATCCTCAAACATCGCTATACAATGCTTTGTCGTTTTAGGAGCTAATTCCCCTTTTGCTATGATAGCACATTGATATTTTTTACCTTCCTGATAATCTTCATCCAGCTTTGCTACATGTTCCATAATGTCTGGATAGTAAGTATCCAGACATTTCTCTCCGGTATCCGTCATTAAAAATACTTCGATCGGTACTAGTATAGGTTTTTCTAAAGTATTTCCCAAATTATAGAACCATATTATATATCTGATTTCTCCGCTTGTACCTTCATTATGTACATACGTTTTCGGTGCATTCCATGAAAAATCAAGTGGAGAAGCATCAATTCTATATGATATACTCAGGATAATCATCAGAAATCCTACAAGTAGTATTTTTACTTTCATAAAATTACTCCTTCATTAAAGCCCGAACCTGTTTTTTTTGTTCTTTCTTTTGTTCTACAATAATAAGCCTTGTTGCCTTGTAAATATAATCACCCATAGCAGTACCATCATTGTCAGCCTCGATTCCCATCGCATAAAACCTTACGGGGTTGGCGATCCAAAAATCAGCAGGAGGTGCTTGCCATTTTACATGCCAAAATTTTTGTTGTGTTCCTTTCTTTGTATGAGTTGCATAATTTCCTCTCGCTTCCACCTGTGTATCTTCGTCATCCCCTACGTTAACAAATGTACCCACCAGTCGATTATAATACCGGTCCTGTGCAGTAATTTGAAAGCCATGAAAATCTGTATCTGTTTGTTTAAAAGAGACAAGGATGTCAACAATTTCTCCCGGCTCGCATTTATCCAGTACAAACAACATAAACTTACCCTTTCCGGAACCAATGGGATATTGATAGTGACAACCTAAATTACCACAAGTAAAATTATCCGGAGCATAAAAGTTCCAATTAAATTTATCAACCCCGCTGCCAAGACAGGACAAAGGAGAACCATCAGAATGTGCATATAAAGAGTTACAAAACATACCCAAGGTAAAGATACATAAGATTACAAAATACATCTTCCTGAATCTCCTTTTTGTAAGCCCCGCGCTATCCCTACCTTTATTTTTGATCAAAAAAGACAGATAACTATTTCTCATTTTAATCCTTCTTACTTAATGATGTTGATGTAATTGATTTAATCAGTTCTATACCGTAGCTGATCGGAACACCAAAACTTGATCCCCGAAATCCTGGAAAAATTCCGTAACTAATCCCAATAACCTTCCCTTTATTATTAAAGATAGGCCCTCCACTACCACCTGCAGTTGTTTGCGCATCATAAACAATCCTGTTTCTCATAACATCACTTAAATGACCCTGTGTTGAAAGTGGCCGTATCAAGCCCCAATTCGAAAGTTCCTGTACCAGGGGAATAAACGGCAAGTTAAAAAGCTGCTTAACAGTTTCAGGGTCTGCCTTTGCAAAAATGGCATTAACTCCTGCCGGATATCCCAGTAATACAATAGGCTCACCAACCACTGCGCCACTCCCCGTAGTATCTAATTCTAAAACAGGCATACGAGAACCACGAGGGTCTATACGAAGGAGTGCAACATCTACCTCTTCAGAAATCTTTTCAATTTTTAAAGAAAAAGGCTCTTTAACACCAGGAAAAAATGCCCTGAATTCTTCAAGTTTAGGTTTAATCGTAGGCCCTATATGGATGTAAGGAGACACTTCCATCTCCCACCACGGTTCAACAATATGGCGGTTTGTTAGAATCAGGCCATCTGCACTGACTAAAAATCCACTGCCTGTGTATTCATTAATACCCCGCGGCCCTCTCCCCATCATCATAAGTGTCTCCCCCGTCTCTTCATCAAAAAAATAAAAAGTTCCCTGGATAAAGCAAACACCATTACTATATTTTTTGATGATATTTTCAGCAACCGATTTTTCAATCTCAAAGAGCCGCACCTTTTCTGCTGTCTTTGAGAGTCTTACATATTGCAGGGAAAAAAATGTTATTACGATGCCAGAGGCGAGAAAGAGAACAATGAAAGCACTTACCTTGAAAAGCCGGGAGGATTGGGTAAACGCCTCCCTTAAAAGCTGCCTAAAAAATGCGGTTGCAGTAGTGAGTCTTCCCCTGGGAGATGTGCGAGCTATGCCTAAAGAATCCTCCAGCATCTCCATCCATGGTTTACATACATCAGCATCATCCGGCTTAATACGGAATCGAATTCTGGGGCCGCCAGAACCAAACTCTATCAAATCACCATCTTTCAATACAATTTCACTAACCAGCCTATTGTTTACTAAGGTGCCTTTTGAACTCCCTTTATCATGTAATACATAATCACAACCTTTTAATTGTATCTCAGCATGATGGTTTGATGTATTCTTATCCATTTCTGAATTAAAACAAAGATCATTTGAAGTGTCTGTGCCAATAGATATCTTTTCAGAAACAAAAACTTCTGTATTTCCACGGCGGCTACCTGACAAATGAACAAAAATGGCTTTCAACGAGGCCTTCCTTATATTTTAATTCATCCTGATACGATAAACTTTAGCGCCGGTAACATTCATCTTTGAGAACACCAATAAAGGGAAGATTCCGATATTTATTATTATAGTCTAATCCATATCCGACAACAAAATCATCCCCAATATCAAAACAACAGTACTCTGGATGAATGTGGTGCCGCCGCCTGCTCAACCGATTTAAGAGAACACAACTCTTGTACTACCCGTATCAATAATATCATCAATCACCAATACATGTTTATCTTCTATATCAATTTTAAATTGATGTACGACCTTTGTCTCTCCTTTGGGAAAAGTATATTCACCATACGTAGCGGCATCAATAGTATCTAATCTGATAGGAAAGGGAATTAACCGAATTAAATCAGCAAGAAATACAAGACTTCCATTGAGGATTGCAATGATCGTCCACTCTTTACCCTGATAATCATGAATTAGCGTCTTTGATAATTCGTGAAGTTTATTCCGAATCTGCTCTTCTCTGATTATTACCCTTGCAATATCCTTCTCCATTCCACGCCCTCCACCTCATTTTCATATTTTTAGAATTTAACAAGATCAGAAGCATCTTGACACTATCGCATAATAGACCCATTACGATATCATACTGCTCATTGATATCGCCTGTTTGCCTTAGTTTCTGGAGCAAGAGATCGCTCAAGTATTTTTAAATCATTCTCTCTATTCCTACTTTTTTGAATATCTTTCATCGTTCTCCCTTTCAAATGAGAGTTGCCTCAGGATACGATTTTGTTCCATAACCTCGTTAACCATTCCAAGCTTATCATAAATTACAGAAAGAACACTATGTGCCTTTTCTGATTTAGGGTTTAACTGAACGGCTTTTTTAAGCTCTGCTATAGAATCATCAAACATATTCTTTTTAAAATAGCAAACACCCATGAAATAATGTCCATCCTCCAGGTTTGGATTAATCTCCAGAGCCCTTTTACATGCAATAAAAGCCTCTTCATTCTTTTCGATTAAACTATACGTAATAGCCAGGTACAAATATCCCTCCGCCTCTTTTTTGTCCTTTTTTACTGCAAACAGATCTATTGCTTTTTGGTATTCAGAAATTGCATCCTCAAATTTCTTATTGGCTACATAAGCAAAAGCAATATTATAATGTGCCTTTGGCTCATCAGGATTTGCGTCAATTGCCTTTTTTAGTTCCGCTATCGATTCATTTACCATACCTTTTGTATAATAAACAACTCCCAAATCGAAACGGGCATTGTAATGGTTGGGGTTCACTTCCAATGCTTTCTTAAATTCTGCAATTGACTCATCATATTTCCTCTGATTATAGAGGGCAAGCCCTTTCCTGTCATGGTAACTTGCTTTATCCCCGCACCCTGTTACCAGAAAACATATCAGAAGTAATCCAGCGATTATCTTCACAAGAATTATATGCTGCTTTATCATAAATTCACCTTATAGAGTTATCTATTCAACTTCGACAATTACATCTTCCTTAAAATAACATACCCTATTTTTACCTAATCTTTTTGCATGATACATAGCATCATCAGCTTTTCTGATTAAATCATCTTTTGATAAGGCATCTTTTGGATATGCCACCATACCCATACTCATGGTAATCCCTTTGTTGGAGAGAATATCTGCATACATCCATTTTTTAGACCGTACTTCTTTCATGATCCGGTTCGCCACGCCTAAACCGGCATTTATAGTCGTTTCAGGTAAAACAACCGTAAATTCCTCACCACCATACCGGGCTACAAAATCTGTCTTTCGTGTTGTATTTAAAAATATAGAGGCTAACTCACGGAGTATTTCATCTCCGGCTAGATGGCCATTCAAGTCATTGTAGACCTTAAAATCATCAACATCGGCAAATAAGAGAGAGAATGTACTCGAATTTCTTTTTGCCTTTTGTAGTTCACGCTCTATAAATTCATGAAAATGTCTGTAATTATAAACCTTGGTTAGACCATCAGTAATGGAAAGATGCCTATAAAATTCCAACATCCGGGATTCCCGTAACAGCCACTGTCTTTCTACAGCTTTCTCTACAACGATTTTCATCTCTTCCAGTTCAAAGGGTTTACAAATATAGTCATACGCACCTAACTTCATTGCATTAACTGCCGATTCTACCGTACCATAGGCAGTCATAATTAATACACATACATCAGGGTTCATCTTGAGTACATGCTGTAATAATTCTATACCACTTATGCCAGGCATCCTAAGATCAGTAATCACGATTTCAAAAGGCTCATTTTCAATTTGCTTAACCGCATCTCTTCCGTTTATTGCAACCTTTACTTTATATCCCGTTTGGGAGAGCGCATCATAAAGTAAATCACGAATTATCTCTTCATCGTCAACAATGAGTATTCGTACAGGTTCCTTCGCCTCTATCGATTTGTTCATTACTCTCATCATCCTTCTGTATCGGTACTGGCAGTATGATAGTAAAAATAGCCCCTTTTCCCATTTTACTACTCACCATAATATTTCCATTATGCCTTTTTATAATATCATAGCATATTGATAATCCAAGTCCAGTCCCTTTCCAATCCATCTTTGTTGTAAAAAAAGGTTCAAATATTCGCTCCATATGTTCCTCAGCAATTCCACAACCCGTATCTTTAAATTCAGCCTCTACAACTCTGCCCTTTCTTCTCGTCGAAATAAACAGATGTCCTCCTTTAGGCATTGCCTGCTGAGCATTCAGTATTATATTAATAAATACCTGTTGTAGCTGATTAGCATTTCCATCAATCGGATCTACGTCATTCACTAAATTCTTCACCACTTCGATCTTATTCGCTACCAGCGGGCCTTTTATGAGAGATAACGTATCTGCTATAACATTGTTTATATTCAAAGGTTCAAAAATTTCATTCGATTTTCTTGCGAATTGAAGCAAATTTTGCACTATATCCCTGCAACGATATGTGCTATTTTCTATGTGTTGTAAACACTTCCTAAAGGTAGAAATATCTTCTGTCCTTACATTTTCCTTTGATACTTTCTCTAGCATATATTGTGTATAGCCCAGGATACCTGTCATGGGATTATTCAACTCATGAGCAACACCAGCCCCCAACTGACCAATAGCTGCCAGTTTACCAGACTGAATCAACTGAAATTGTTTTTCTTTCAATTCTTTCGTCCGATGCTCTACTTTTTTCTCCAGATTAACGTTTAATTCGTTAATTTGGTTAAATGCATCGCGCAATGCCTCTGTTTTTCTCTGTATTTCAGCCCTTGCTTTGCCTAACCGCATTATCATATCGTTGAAAGATATCCCTAACAAGCCAATTTCATCTCTATTCTTTATATTTGTTTTGTAGTTTAAATCACCATCAGATACTTTCTCCATCCCGTGAATCAAGGTATGTATAGGTTTTACTACACCTTTTGAGACTATAATACTCATGAGTATTACCAATAAAAAGCTACTGCTTAAAACATATACAACATTTTTTTTCAACCTCAATATATTGGATAACGCATCCCTTCTCTCTTGTGCAACAATAACCCGCCAGTTAGGAAACTCATACTCTGAGTTACCCACGTATCTCTCTGAACTGTAAATAAACGTTTTAAAATCAGGTTCTATCGCATTAACAACCCCGGATTGTTTATCCGGATCAAAAGGTGCATGCTGAAATAACTTCTTCTTTCTGGGGTGAGCAATGAAGTAATGTAAGTTATTAACAATTGCGATAATCCCGGTATTCCCTATGGTTATAGTATCTACAATCTCCCATATACGTTTCATATTAAGCTGTCCAACAATGGCTGCCTGTATCTTCCCCTTATCATCCACGAGCGGAACAGCAATGGCAACGACAACCTCATAAGGATCAAGGATAATATGTGCATCAGAAATATATACCTTACCGTTTATCGCCTCTTGAAACCATTTTTTCGATTTCCATTCACCCTGATAATTGTATGCTGTAGATGTTATTACACGGCCTTTTACATCGATCATCGTAATATCTTCAAAACGCTTGTAATATTCTTGGATTCTTTTCATTTCAGATAATTTCTTATCGACAGATATATGTGTACTTCTCATACTTTCGCTCTCTGCCAGCATTTTCATATCTGTCACGCAGCTTTCTATAAAACGATGTATCTCTTCTTTTGTATTTTTAGCTAGCATGCCAAGATTGTTAAGGACTTCATCTTTTATAAAACTCTCAGTACTTTTAAACAAAAAAAATAAACCAATAAACAACGGCAAAAGCCCTACAAGAGAAATACATGAGGCCATTTTAAACCCTAATCGTCTAAATACGCTTATTTTTCTCATTGCCTAATCTGAAACGAGTTCTGCCCAACATTCATTGAACTTTTTCTGAACATTAGAATTCAAAATTTCATATACTTCCAACGTATCGATTATTTTTTCATTTATATAAATATAAGGATTCTTTAACAATTCCTTATTAACAAACACTCGCGCCTTTTTATTACAATTTGCATAATAAGAATAATTAGTATGCTTTCCACTAATTTCCGGACGAAGCATAAAATTAATAAACTTTTCTGCAAGTCGTTTGTGTTTTGCGCCAATAGTAACCGCTATGTTGTCTGTCCAAAAGCCTGTACCTTCTTTCGGTAATATGAACTTTATGGCATTATTTCTTTCATTAACGAATGCAGCATCTCCATTGTAACACTGAGCAATCCATAATACTTCGCTTATTAACCCTTCATCAATCTTATTATAAGAAATAAACCCCTCTTTCAGAAGGAGAGGTTTTAATGTTTTCAATATCTTTAATGATTCGTCTGCATCCTTAGGATCCGTAGGTTTTAATGAATAACCCAACCCTTTTAGTCCGACAGTCATTACATCGTACATATTATTTGAAAGCGCCATCCTGCCCCTATATCTTTTGTCCCAAAAAACACCCCAACTATCAACGGGACCTTTCACGTATTTTGTATTATATGCAATACCAGTAACACCCCAATCAATAGGAACGCTGTATCTTCTCCACTTTCTATTTGAAATAGTCCTGAATCTTGCTTTAAGATTTTTCTTATTGGGTATCTGATGCATATCAAGTTTTGATAGCAATTTAGATTTTATCATCACATCCGTTAAGGAATCACTCGGAAAGATAACATCGTATCGTTCTGGCTGCGATTGAACCAAAGAAAACATTGCCTCTTCATCATCGTAAAAATCAACATGTACTTTCACATGAAATTCTTTCTCAAAATCGGAAAAGATCTCAGGATCGATATAGTCGACCCATGTATATACATTAAGCTCTGTATCAGAGCCACATACATGAGGAATAATGAACCCGAACCATATGATGAAGACAACAGGAAAAAGTATTTTCATTGCATTTTTTATATCCAAAACGCATAAAGATGTTCAAGGAATAATTTTGCTTAAATTTACTTCTCTTCAATAACTCTATGATGAAACAATCTCTTTATTTCAAAATATGATTTCCGTTACCAATTCAATTTGATAAGCAGGGTCTGCATCTCCATCAAAACGAGGCGCAGGTGCTAAACCCAAAATGTCTCCATCATTCCTCTTTTCATGATAATATCTACCGGGAAAGAAAATACCTGTCTGAAGACTAAAAGAAATATGATCCGTTAAGTCATAGCTGCTATAAAAATCCAATTCATGCCCTAAATCAGAGCTTAAGGTAATAGGATGATTATTAAGAATGCCTATGGCATGTTCAAAACTTCTCAGGTACCAATAATCAAGAGATAATAACCATGTATCTGTTATTTGTATATCTATTCCTATATTCGGTAGAATAAGATTATTCAACTGATACGGGTCACCAAAAGTGCCTGGCCGAACAATACCATAATTCAAGCCGTAACTTCCGCCTGTTGCTACAAACGGACCATAAGCTGCCGGATAGATAGTATCCGAAAGGTTTATATTTGTAGGAGAATAAACAGAGAAGGCATTGTTACTATGGGAATTGAAACAGCCTTGTACTACATCATCGGCATCCATCTTATTACCGGAACTCATAAGCAGTTTTGACCTGGGCGTAAATTTTTCAAAATTATAAAAAATATCGGCATAGGCCATATATCCTTTATGGATTATATCATCGCGATCATCTAAAACATTTGCACTACCAAAATTTTTTGCAACTTCAAATCCAACATGGAGTGTATCAAAATATATTTCTGTATCAATACCAATAGTAAACAAATTATCCTCATTTACAGGAAAAGGAATCGTGCTAACCCTGCGATTGCTTGGTGTTGTATCGTGCAACAATCCAATATAAGGTTGAAGTAAACCATTATCGCGCTTCATAAGAACATCAAAACTCACAAAATGGGCGTTAGAATCGTATTCTACATCTAGAGACCTTTCTTGAGGCACTTGAGGCCCCAGGATAATTTTATTAACAACATCGGGTTTTACGTAAGAGAAAGTCCATTTGAAATCTTCGCTCATACTGTAGGCACTAAAACCACAATTCTCATAGTATCCTCCAAGTGCATAACCATTCCCCACGTGATAGGCATATTGCCCTAATTTAAGCCTTGCAGGTAAATGAAAAATTAAAGAGTCTATCCAATACTCTTCAACCCGTGGAATTATTTCAGGAACACTATAATTATCAACTTCTCCAAAGAGGGTATTGACTTTTTTGTCTGATAGAATTGGAGCATCATAGTCAAAAGGGCCGCTACTCTCAAATCTTATAAAAGATATCAGGAAATCTTTATAAGTAATATTAAATTCCGTATCATACGTGTATCCTACATAAGTAACGCCATCACTCTTTTTGCTATCTAAGTCCAGGTTATTTCCTATAGAATTACCTGAAAATCGCAGGTGGTTTTTTATAAAAAGTTTTAGATTTGGGGATATGTTACAGAACGTTTCAGAGAAAGTAAAGGGGGGAAACACAAATATCATGACAAGGATATAGGGAATCTTTTTTATCATAACTACTATAGTTAAGATAAAAGGGTATATTTATTATAGAATCCTATATTTTTATACACAAGATTGGCAGCTAAAAAATTTGGCGCTTCATTTCCCGGATTGGGTTTCAACTCAACCACATCGAATCCAACCACTTTTCGATTCGTATATACTTTGCGTAAAAAATCCAGTGTCCGATACCATCCCAAACCACCAGGAACAGGCGTCCCTGTAGCAGGCATAATCGATATATCGAAGCCATCCACATCCAAAGTAATATATACATAATCTTCTAATGTTTCTATGGCTTCCTCATGCCAGTCATCATTATTATAAATATCTCTTGCATAAAACACAGACACGGCGTTTTTACTCTTTTCTACAAACTCCTGTTCTTCCTTCGATACCACTCTTACGCCAAAACTGGTCACTTTACATCTCAGGTCTTCAGCAACCCTTCTTGATACACTCGCATGGCTGTAGGGAGTACCGCCAAACTGCTCCATTAAATCAAGATGCGCATCCAGTTGAAGCACAGATAATTTCTTGTATTTTTCTTTATATGCTTTTATTACACCTTGTGAAATCGAATGTTCACCACCTAACGTTACCAAAAACTTACTATCTTTTACAATTCCTTTACTGACATGGTAGACTGCCTCAATAACCTTTTTTGCATCCGTATGAATTTCCTCTAAATTAAGTATTCCCACAGTAAAAATACCTGCAGAATAGATATCACCTAACTCGTCATCATACGGTTCTACATTAATAGATGCATTAAGTATCGCATAAGGACCTACTTTGGTTCCTGTTTGATAGGTAGCCGTACCATCAAAAGGTACTCCCATAATGATAATCTTAGAATGTTTGTAAGCATCACTATCACTTTTAAAATCGTAAGGAAATGCCCCAAACTGTAATGAACTTAGCACATATTGTCTGATATCACGCAGCATAGAATTCTCCAGCATAAATAAAATAGCTATAAAACAAAAAAGGCATCTTCAACAAAGATGCCTTTTTTTGCCTCTATTCTAAAAACACTACTCTTATTCGTGATTAGTCTCACGTCTCTTTTTCCATAATGCAGCGCCAAACATTAATACCGCAACGATTCCAATAATACTTCCTATAATACCAGCAAATTTTTTCCTGTCCTTAGCTTTCAGGATCTCATGAAACTCTTTATCATGTTTAAGTGCAGCGGCCTGGCTTTCCAGTATATTAATCTTCTGATATACCTTGGCAGCGCCATACCACCATGAAATATCCTGCTGACCATGAGCTACACCTTTATAGGCGTGAGCTTTATCCCCAAACCACATATCAGCATAGGTAATTTCAATTTCTGAAGGATTATTTCTTCCCGTTGCAAACAAACCATGCAAGCCAAGGATAGGTCCAATAACAGGCACTTTTCCAGCCTTTGTTTTAAAGGCTTTATACACTGACTCTCCCAACAATCCAGGCCCAAGCGCATCGGCAAGTATATCTCCAAGCGGAAAGATGTCTCTCTCTTTAATAGGTACCTCGAAAGCGTCTAACTCAACAATTTCGTCTAAGATAAGCTGGGCTCTGTCCTGCAACTTCCACATCTCGAACATGAAATCGTTTAAATTTTCACGATATAACCTGGCAAATCTTGGGCTGTGACATTTGCTACACACTGCAACCCATTGCTCTGACCTTTGTTTATTTTCAGGAGAATAAATATCAAGACTATAATTCAGAGGGGGAAGATTGATACCATGCGGGTAATCTTTTAACGATGATTTGTAATCTACCCCTTTTGGTGGAACTGTTCCCATCCTCCACACACCTTTTGTAACCGGGTTGTGGGCGAACTTGCCATTTCCTTGGTCAAAATGGCAAAACTGGCATGTTGGTGTTCTGTAGTCTTTACCAGGCACAATTTCTGCTAACGGTTTTTCCCAATCCCAGTGCTCTCCCTCCAAATGATAAATATATCCCATCTTTGATTCACCATAGGTTTCTGCATCTGGATGATCAAAACCCATATGACAACTCATACAGGCCTCCGGTCTTCTGCCCTCTGCTGCTGCAAACTTATGTCTTGTATGACAAATGTTGCATCGATCGGTTGCATGGCAAAGGTCACATCCAAACTGAGCTGTTGGATACCCCCTCCGGAACATCTCGGGATACCAGGGTGGAATAACGTTTGCTGCCAGTCCCTCAATATGATTTGGACGTCCACGATCAGCCTCGCTCATAAATTCAGTTGTTTCCTTAGGATGACATTCTCCACACTTAGCTGGTGTAGGCATAACAAGCTCTTTATGGTCCTGACCATGGCAATCTTTACAGAGCACTTGTTTTAGTTCTCTGCCAATTAACTTCTCTATTTGTTGCGTTTTTTCTGCAATTCTAGGATTTTTCCGTAAATTTGCATGTGTAGACTCTTCCCAGTCGTGTACAAAACCAGGCGTTACCTCTTTATGACATTCTACGCAATCAGAGGGTTTATATTTTTCCAGCAATTGATCATAATATGTCCCGTCAGGCTTTACGTAATGCCTTACAGGAAACCAATACATTTGTAATGGTACAGGCTTATAGATATTTTGCCAGGGGCCTGCACCCTTCTCCAGTCCAACATTATTAACAAACCAATCTTTTAACGTATCAGTTGGATACAAAGCATCATAGTAGCTCATAGCCTTTTTTTGCATTTCTTTTAATTCAGTTTCTGACTGTGCTTGTAGGCTTCCAGTCAGCGAACCCCACATTAAAGGGGCGGCAAGTAAAACCGCTCCCAACCTCATTAAATTCATTATAAGCCTCCTCCCCTTAAAATCTGCAAATAGTATATACTAATTCTAAGTAGTTCGTTGTAGTTCGTTTTTAGCTAGCTGCTCTTTACAATACACACATCGATTTTTAAAAGATTTTTGGCAATGGCTCTGGTCCAGATGCTTCTTTTTTTTCCATAAGACCTGTTTTATACGGCCTTGTATGTTCGGGAAAAAACCACTCATCAGGACTATTTTTTTCCTGGAAAAATTTCAGTCGCATTTCATGGTTACGCGTATGATGACAAGGCCCGCATATATTAAATGCTGTACCGTATGTTCCTACCTTAGCTATCTTCTGTCCTTCCGGCGCCTTTCCAATATCCATAAAATAACTAAACACTTCTCCTGCCCCATGACAGGCCTCACAAGTAACGCCCTCCTCTGAGTATTTTCCTGTGCTCTCATCATAACCAGTTGTATGACATTTTAAACATGTCTTTCGATATGCATCATTTCCTGCAATATAATCAGGAGCTTCTTTTACACGATCAAAGGTTTTAAACTTGATCCTCATCCATCTTTCAACATGCGGGGATGTTAACCCTGTATGGCACTTGAGACATTTTTGACTGCCTACATAAATAGCTTTATCTCCTGTAATGCTATATTTTTTAAAATTGCCCATTTCTACCCTTTCATTCGGGTCGGTCTCTTCTGGCGTTAAAGTTGCCAATTCTTCCCAAAAGTCAAACATTGCCTCAGCCACAACGAGTTTCTGCTCCATCTGCCTTTTATGATAATACATGCCCTCATGTGCGCTCTCCTCGCTCAATGCTCTTCCATTCCCCCCGTGGCATACAGTACATCCGTAAACATCAAAGGGTAATTCCTTTGTATGAGAATGTTTTGCTTTCAGCTTATCCTCGTCAATATGACAGGTCATACAACGGTCAACCTTGATTCCATTTTGCTTTTTTTCCCAACTGTAGTCACCTTTGAGCAGGATCTGTTTAATCTCATAAAGGGGATAACGCATTGCCGTAAGGCGCTTACCCAACAACTCCTTTTCTTTTACAGATGAGGCTGCTAAAAATTCCTTCTCAACCTTCAATGCCTGTTCTTCATAATACTCCTTTTGGTATTTTTTCCAATTTGGATTAAATTCATCTTTAATCCACATAGAAGAGCCTATAAAAAACAAAACGCTCAAAACAAAAAAAATAAACCTTTGTAAGCTCATAAATCACCTGTTCTAAAAATACTCAATGTTAAGTATCTTGAAATAAATTATATATTGATCCAAGGTGTAGCAATGATATATTTTACATTAAACGCTAGCCTAAAAATCATTTTAATTACCGTACCTATCATGGTTAGAAGAAGCCCCATCGTTAATACATACCTGACGACACCAAGTTTATAAAAAAAATCTTTTTTTACAAGCGCAGGAAGAACCAACCCTAAGAAATAAAATCCTATCATGAGCGCAATTCCCAATGGCAAGGGTAAATCATGTAAAGGTGGCGGGGTAGGAAAATCGTGTGTCCACTTTTCCCAAGGCCAGAAAAATGCCCAGAATGGACCTCGAAGCGCAGTGCCAATGTATATCAAAACATACCAAAAAACATAGCCGAAAACAAAGACAGATACCGCAAATTTTCTCTCTTTAAATGTATAATAACCATTCCCTTTAGGATTATTGTCTAAATAGGGGATGAGTATTAAGCCAAGAATGATAATGCTGGGAAGTACAACACCAGCATACCATGGATCAAAATAAACTAATGCCTCCTGTAAACCTAAAAAATACCACGGCGCCTTTGCCGGGTTCTCGGCTTGCCCGGGATTTGACAATTCTCTTAACGGAGCGTCCACTACATACGAATAAAAAAGCAGCCCTACCGTGACAAAAATAGCAGCTAAGAACTCCTTAGCCACTAAATTGGGCCAGGTAAAAACTCTATCATCTTTAACTTCTCTTCCCTTCTCCTCCATAACCTCCATGGAATGACTCCTCAGAAATATCTTCAGTTAACTTATAGAAACTTCAACGATAGAACTATAATGGACCTGAAATACCACCATCTTTACGCACTCTCCAGAAATGCACCATCATCAGCGCTGAAGCCATCACAGGAATTGCTATACAGTGCCATACATAGGCTCGCAGTAAGGCAGGAGCTTCAATCATTGTTCCACCTAACAAAGCAAAGCGAACATCATTGTCAGCTCTCATACCCAGTATGTAGGAGAATGGTCCCTCATGGCCTAAAAACGGTGTCGCACGCGCCATATTCGTACCAACGGTAATAGCCCAGTATCCTAATTGATCCCAAGGCAACAAATAACCGGTAAAACTTAACAAAAATGTAAGAACTAACAGGATCACACCAACCACCCAGTTAAACTGCCGTGGCGGTTTATATGAGCCTGTTAAGAAAACCCGAAACATATGGATACTCACAGTAATAACCATTGCGTGAGCACCCCATCGGTGAGAATTTCTTAAAAATCTGCCAAAAGGTACTACATACATTAAATCCACAATATCTGCATACGCCCTGTTTACATCAGGAACATAGTAAAACATTAGCAGAATACCTGTTATTGTCTCAAACAGGAATATAAAAAATGTAATCCCTCCCATACACCAGGTAAAGCGAATCTTCGTACCATGCTCTCGCACCTTTGCCGGATGTAAATGCAACCATATATTGCTGATAATCTGAAGAACCCTGTTTCTAGGCGTATCTGCATATCCATGACGAAATACAGATCTCCAAATTTCATTATCTGTAATTTTCTTTATTAAATCAGGAATTAATTTCATGTGAGCAACCCTCTCTCCTTTTCACTTTTTCGCAATTTCCCTTCATAACGAAAAAAATTATCTTTCTGCTTCTCCCCTTTCTTATAACATTTTATTAATTTCTTCATTAGGTTTCCAAAGCACACGCTTTAAGGATATAACACTTACCGGACAATCCTTGCAATTTCCACATCGAATACACTTATCAGTATATTTAATTACCATGCCGTCTTTGCTAACAAACGGCTGATACCCTTTATTTTCATCATACGCATCAACTTGCTTCAATGCACCAACAGGACACACCATACTGCACCGGCCGCACAGTACGCATTCGTTTGTTTCTACATTAATATTAAGATCGCATTTCAAACAACGTAATGCTTCAATTTTTGCCTGAGCTTCGGTAAGACCGAGTTCTACTAAATTAAAAGTGCCCTCTCTATCCTCCACAGGCAGCATTTGCATCTGCTGGCGAGGAACGGCATCATAATTTTCTTCACGTAAATCAAATTCATTATCTAAGAGTGTAACCCAGGCTTTTTTCTTAGGTTCCTGAATCTCTTCTCCTCTTATGAATCTATCAATGGCCTTTGCAGCAACATGTCCTTGCGCAATACATTCAATGACAGTACTTGGCCCTAACGTTACATCGCCTCCGGCAAAAATCCCCTTTTTATTGGTCATAAGAGTATCACTAACAGCAAGCGTTCCCCATTTTGTAACATCTAAACCATGATCGTCTCCAAGAAACTTCAGGTCTGATTCCTGACTAATTGCGGTAATGATGCAATCTGTTTCAATGGTAAATTCAGAATTAGGAACTGGCTCTGGTCTTCTTCTTCCGCTATTATCAGGCTTACCTAATCGCATCTTGATGCACTCCAAAGCCTTTACCCTCCCATTTTCAGTTAAAACCCTGACAGGCGCTGCTAAAAAATGGAACTGGATCCCTTCATGATCAGCCTCTTCGACTTCCCATGGTAAGGCTGGCATCTCTTCTCGTGTCCTTCTGTATACAATGTAAACTTCAGGGCCCAGCCGGTGAGCAGTCCTCGCTGCGTCTATAGCAGAATTTCCACCACCAATAACAACTACTTTTTTACCCGGACTTCTCGTATCGCCATCATTCACATTTTTCAAAAACTCCAAACAATCCACGACCCCTTCTGTTCCGTCTTCTCCGGGAATTTCAAGCCTTTTTCCTTTTTGTGCACCGACAGCTATGAATACGGATTTATATCCTTCGTTAAATAAATCAGAAATCGTTTTTCCCGGACTTCCAATCGGCGTATTCGTCCTGATATCAACACCGCGCTCTAAAATATGGCTTACATCAAACATAATTTGATCACGGGGAAGTCTGTATGAGGGAATCGCCCACATCATCATGCCGCCTACTTGGGATTCTTTTTCAAAAACAGTTACCTTGTACCCCATACCGGCAAGGTCATTGGCAGCAGTTAGTCCTGCAGGACCAGCTCCAATGATAGCAACTTTTTCCTCCCTTTGCTTTATTTTTAGAGAGGAAACCCTTATCTTATTTTTGTAAATATAATCCGTAACAAACCGCTTTAAAGCATCAATTGCTACAGGTCTGTCAAAATCGCCACGTTTACATCTGCTCTCACAGGGATGCGGGCATATGTAGCCACAAACGGCTGGAAATGGATTAGTCTCTTTCATCAATTCGTAAGATTCTCGGTACTTTCCTTCCTGAATCAAACGAATATAACCGGGCACATCCATGTGCGCCGGGCATCGGTGCTGACAACGAATATTTTCCTTTAACCAATCCAAATCAACAAGCGCCCGTATTCCCCGTTTTGGTAATGTTGCTTGTTCCATAAATATAACCTTCTTTAAAGAATGTCTATTGAAATTTCATACTAAACAATTAATTCTGTCTCAATAGGTACAATTTTACTTGTATCTACAACTAATTTTCCACTATCGGATAAAACAACTTCAAAGTGACTTAAAGGACGGGGAGCTGGTCCGGCAAAATTCACACCGTTTCGATAGTATTTACTTCCATGGCACGGACACTCAAAGATATTCTTTTCCTTTGAAAATTCCACCGCACATCCCAGGTGTTGACATACTACCGAAATCGCCTTAAAACTGTTGCCATCTCGCACAACAAATATCTTTCTTGATTTAAGCGTGGTTACCGAATTTTCAGGAAAAGATTTAGGCTCTCCTACAGCAAATTTCGGTGAAGGCTCGAAAAGTACCTTAGGATAAAAAAAACCCTTATATCCGAGAATTTGCGATAAATAAGCACCTATGGTTGCAAAAAACAATCCCCATCCTGCTACTGTTAAAAAATTTCTACGGGAGAAATTAAACCAAATCCTTCCTTCGGTTTCCGACGTATTGCGTCTGGTCTTTTCTTTCGCTTCCATAATATAAACCTCCTGCTAAAATCCTTATCTAATTACTTAAATTGTATTATTTTTATATTTTTCCAAAACAAAATTTCTTATAGTACTTAAAAGCCGCATATTATATTTAACAATGAAAAAAGTCAAGTACATTTTAGAGAACTCAAATATAGTTTATGCCTTTTTAACGAGCAAACGGTAAGCACCTCGAAGATTTTCTACTTTAATAATTTTATGACCCTCTTCTTTCAAACTTCGAGGAACACTTCTTATCGGTTCTCCATCGTCTAATATTACTTCTAAGACCTGACCAGAATCCATCATTTCCAGTTTTAACTTTGTTTTTACAAAGTTAATAGGACAAAGCACCCCTCTTAAGTCAATCTGCTCATCAGGATTAATGTTTCCATCTTCTACCATGTATAAAACTCCAAATATTTATGTTATATCCTAGTTATCTCTTCTTCCTCAAACTGCTTCTTTACTTCATCATAAATCCATGATCTGACTTCAATCTTTTTGCCTTTCTCGATAGCAATAATCATGTAGGAATAACCAAACCATGCGTGTTCCGTATCAAAAGCAGATGGTATTGCAGGATGGTCCGGGTGGGAATGGTATATTCCTATAATCTGAAGACCCTTTTTTGCTGCTTCCTTATCAACCCTTGTAAACTCTTTGCCGTCTATTTCATATCTATCATGGGTTCTTTCTGTATTTTTGTTCTGTACAGGATAAACTTCAACCACCTTTTTTTCAGATGTATTTGTACCAATTAACAACCCACAACATTCCAGAGGATAACTCTTTCTTACCTCATTCTCTATGTCGTAAAGTTTACGAGCATCAATACACAATGATCCCATGGATTCCTCTTGAATTCTTACAGATTTTACCTTTACACACCTGCCCAAAAACTTGTACTCAAATAACGGTCTCCCCTATCAGGAAAAATCGTAACAATCAGACCTTTCTCGAGTTCACTTGCCACTTTCAATGATGCCATAAGTGCAGCGCCGGAAGAATATCCCACAAAAAATCCTTCTTCTGCTGCAAGTTTCTTAATAATCGTATAAGCATCTTCTGTCTCTACTGCAATTTTTTTGTCAGGGAAATGATCATCATAAATACCAGGAACAACAGAGGTACTCATGTGTTTCATACCTTCCAGCCCATGAATTGAGGCAGAAGGCTCGACCGCTATTACTTGAATGCAAGGGTTATATTCTTTAAGGCGCCGCCCGGTACCCATAAGAGTACCACTTGTCCCTAAACATGCAATAAAGTGAGTTACCTCACCCGCCGTTTGTTTCCATATTTCCACACCCGTAGTATCATAATGCGCTTTCCAATTTGCAGGGTTATTATACTGATCGGCATAAAAATATTTTGAAGGATCTTCGTTTACCATTCTTTTCGCTTCTAACATTGCACCGTCTGAACCAAGCAATGGATCAGTAAATATAATCTTGGCTCCAAAGGCACGTATGATCCTCTTCCGCTCCTCACTAACATTCAAAGGCATCACTAAGGTTACTTTATACCCTCTTGAAGCACCAATGAGAGCATAGGCAATGCCCGTATTCCCCGATGTTGAATCTATAATAATCTTATCGTAGTTAAGCTTTCCCGTTTTTTCAGCTTCTTCTATAATTCGCAAAGCTGGACGATCTTTTACAGAACCTCCCGGATTAAACCATTCGGCCTTGGCATAGATCTCCACATCTTTATCTCTCAATTCCTTTGCAATTCTATTAATTCTTAAGAGAGGAGTATTTCCTACATTATCCAAAAGTGAACTATTCGGAATCCGCTTTGATATGCATTTTGTATTCTTTATAGCAGTACTCACCACGACACTACCTCATCTTGCGTTATATAAATAATTGTGTTTCTGCACCATCTGCTAGTTCCAATAAAGTAGTTAATCCCACAATATCATCTACTTTAGATTTAACTACAGATTCCTCTAATTCCATAAGCTTCACGGCTGTAGTGCAGGCATAAATTTTTAAATTCCCCATCGCTCGCACATCATCGAGTATTTCTTTCAGTGAAATCGGATTGATCTCACGAATCCTCCTGGATAACTGTTCACCTTCCTTGCCAAACTCATTTGATAACTTTGTTAGATCAAAATCTTCATTCACGAACCTCTTCAATGCCCAAAAGAAGAGGAAAATATACGTATCCCTTCCCATAGAGGCCGCTGTAATAGCTAAAGTAACTATCTGATAGAGCTTATCATAAGTACCGCTATGAGCAAATATAATAAACTTCTTTCTACTTTTCATCGGGGGTCCTTCATTAGGTTTTTTCAAATGTATCCACAACTTCTTTTTTAAATTTGTCTAATCCTATGCGTTCTATAGAAGTACCGATTCTTTCCTTCGGCTTGCCATTCTCTTTATACCATTTCAAAGTTGCTGCAATAAAATCATTTACTTTGTGATCAGGGAGAAAATTAATTACCTGATCAGCCTCTCGGGGGTGTCTGCCATGTTTCCCGCCAGTACGCACAAGCCAGCCCTTCTTCTTATCCTTCCAGGCATCGGTAGGACATGCTCTTATACAATCCCCGCAATAGACACATTTCGATTCATCGAAGACCGGTTTGCCCTCTTTATCTGCAATAATTGCGCCTTCCATACAGGCTTTGGCACACAAGGTGCATCCCGTACATAAATCTTTACTCCATTCCGGATACACCACGCCCTGAAACCCTAAATCCATCTCTCTCGTCCTTGTACAATCAATAGGGCAACCGGAAAATCCCATCTTAAACTTATGAGGACATGGTATACCAAAAAACTTCTCATCAACTTCCAGGGCCTTCGCTTGTGTATCCATAATCCCGTTGGGGTTATATTCACAACCCCCACATGCCGTAGGAACCCTTACCCTCGGACCACAGGATGCGATCTTTTGCCCTACGGTAGCCAGCTCCTTTATCACTGCATCAAAATCGTCAATATGAACACCAATAATCTCCACAGATTGTCGAAAACTCAAATGACAGTAGCCTAACCGACTATATTTCTTTGCAACCTCGGCAATTTTTGTCAACTTTTCAGGTGTAATTCTCCCGCCCGGAACTTTTAATCGGACAGTAAAAAGGTCTTTCTGTGTCTGTTTTATGAAACCACCTGATTTTAATTCATCGAGATTAATTCTTTGCTTTCTCTTATTTTCTACCATTCAAACTCCTAAATCGATACAATTATCTATCTTTATAAATAATTAAGCAAACGACAATTATATACATATAATCAAACCAATATTTTACAATTTTTAATATTAGCACTTCATAAAAAATCTTGCAAGAGAAAATAAGTCTATAGACATTGTCAACTTATTTCAAAATTTTTTCAGAAATAATCTCTAACATCCTTTTTTTTGCTTCAAGGATACCTCTTTCTTTAACAACTTCAAGCATATCAAGCGCCGCAATCTGTTGCAAGATATCGCGTCTTATAGATTCATCCACTATCTCAGAAAGCACCTTTCTTCGCATCTCCGATAAAAGTTTTGTAAATTCATCATACTCCTTCCCAAATTGTTTTTCCAAATACTCCCGGATGTTCCGGGCTAATGCAGGACTTGCACCACCCGTTGAGATACTAATACGGAGATCACCCCGCACCATGGATGAAGGTACAATGAAAGAGCAAAATTCAGGTTTATCAACAACATTTACCAATATTCCTTTCTCCATGGCATCGGAATAAATCTTCTTATTCACTTCCTCATCATCCGTAGATGCAATAACTACCAACGCTTCTTTTAAAAATTCTTTATCATACTTTTGTTTGATCCGCTCAATCTCTGTTTCTTTTTCCAATTCAGGACAAAATTCAGGGGATACTACCGTTACCCTTGCGCCTGCTTCTTTTAGACTGCACACCTTACGCCAGGCAACATTACCACCGCCTATCACCACACATTTTTTATCCTGTATATTCAGGAATATAGGATAATATTTTGCCATTGCACCTCAACACCATATAAAGTTCTTGGTAATAACTTAATAACTTACTGTTATAAATTCTCACCCTTGACTAAATCCTCGTATGTCTCCCGTTCCCTGATAATGCGATACTTATCCCCTTCTACCAGCACTTCACATGGACGGGGACGGGAATTATAGCTGGAACTCATGGTAAAACCATAAGCACCGGCACTGAATATTGCCAATAAGTCCCCTTCTTCAACTTTGGGTAAAGCCCTTTTGGTTGCAAAAGCATCACTCGTTTCACAAACAGGGCCAACAATGTCTACGAAGTACATCCCCTTTTTTATTTCAGGTTTATTAGGTATTTCCACCTTTGGCATTTTTACACGCGGATTTACAGGCCATATCCTGTGAAAAGCATCATAAAGGGCCGGACGTATTAAATCATTCATAGCAGCATCACAAATAATAAACTTTTTACCATGTAGGGTCTCCTTTGTATAGGTTACACGGGTAATTAAAATGCCTGAATTTCCCACGATAAATCGCCCCGGCTCCATAATAAGATTACATTGCATTTCTTTCACAAATGGTAAAATTTTCGATGCATACTCTTTTGGCCGTATTACCTTTTCTCCCGTATAAGAAATACAATAGCCACCTCCAATGTTCATGTATTCAATATCAAACCCCGCATCTTTACATCTACGAACAAACGCAACGATCTTCTTAAGGGCATGCACATAAGGGGCAACCGTATAAATAGGAGAGCCAAGATGTACATGTAACCCACAAAGATTGATGTTTACATATTTTGTTGATTGCCTGATAATTTTTTCAGCTTCGGTAAGGTCTATACCAAATTTGTTCTCTTTTTTTCCCGTCGTAGTCTTTACATGAGTTTTTGCATCGATATCCGGATTGATTCGCAAGGCAACCTTAGGTATCTTACCCATCTCACCAGCTAACGTATTAATATGTTCTAATTCTGAAACAGATTCTACGTTAAACATAAAAATATCGTTTCCCAGAGCATACCGTATTTCCTTGTCCGTTTTCCCTACCCCTGCAAATACAATCTTTGACAGGTCACCCCCCGACCTCATAGCGCGAAATAACTCTCCTCCGGAAACTACATCAAAACCCGATCCTTCCTCTGCCAGTATTTTACATATAGATAAGTTCGAATTAGACTTTACAGAAAAACAAATCAAGGTATTGGCATTTTGAAAAGCTGATTTTAACTCACGATACCGTGTTAAGATTGCATTTTTACTATAAATATAGGCAGGAGTTCCTACCTTGGAAATAATATTCTCTATCTTTACCTTTTCACAAAAAAGTGACTTATCTTTGTATTCAAAATCGTCCATAAAATAATCATCCATTAAAAATCGTAATCATTCACCACTATACTCAAAAATCATACGAAGAGATATTGCGAAACTACAAATATAAAGATTTAAAATCCTCAGGGTAACGGTCATCAAACTTAAGCATCTACCAAGCACTAATTCGCATATTTCGGTACTGAGTTATCACTTAGCTTCTTCTCCCAGTATGCAATTCGTTTTTTAACAAATCCCGGTGCTGTAGAACCGTAACTTTTATAATTCTTAATACAGTTTTCAACCCCCAGTACTTTATAAACATCCTTTTCTATGATAGAAGAAAATGCTTTAAAACCCTCCAATTTCAAATCCATTAAGGTACAATGTACCCGTATGCACTCTCGTACTATATTTCCTACAATCTCATGAGCTTTACGAAAAGGTAAACCCTTCTTGACAAGGTACTCTGCCAGGGCAGTAGCATCAATAAAACCCTTCTCACAAGCCAACATCATCCGTTCTTTATTAAAATGTGTGTTTGTCACAAGTTCCGTAAGAATAGATAACGAGGCCTGAACAGTATCTGTCGCATCAAAGAGCGCTATCTTATCTTCCTGCATATCACGGTTGTAGGTTAATGGTAATCCTTTAAGCAGAGTAAGCAAAGATACCAAATGTCCAAACACACGACCACATTTACCCCGAATCAATTCCAGCACATCAGGATTCTTCTTTTGAGGCATAATACTGGAACCTGTACAATAGTCATCACTTATCTCAATAAACTTGAATTCATCATTGCACCAGATAATCCATTCCTCACAGAAGCGGGAGAGATGCATGGCAATCGTAGAAAGACAAAATGAGTATTCAACACAAAAGTCTCTATCACTTACAGCATCCATGCTATTTTCGCAAATCCCTTTAAAACCGAGCAGTTTTGCCGTAAGCATAGAATCGGTTTGCAGTGTCGTGCCTGCAAGGGCACATGCACCGAGAGGCGATTTGTTAAGTCGGATAAAACAATCTTGGAGACGTGTTTTATCCCGTTCAAACATCTCTATATATGCTAATAAATAGTGGGATACTAAAACAGGCTGGGCATGCTGAAGATGAGTAAAACCAGGCATAATAAAACTAAGATAATTTTTCGCTTTTTTAACAAACTCTCTTTGCAACATTACCAGGAGTTTTATCGTTTGCTGTGTCTGGTCACGTGTCCAAAGTCGGAGATCAAGGGCAATCTGGTCATTTCTACTTCGTGCAGTATGAAGTTTCTTGCCAACTTCGCCGATCCGATCGATTAAAACAGATTCGATATTCATGTGGATATCTTCAAGAGACTTTTTAAACTCGAACTTTTCAGCAAGAATATCTGATAAAATCCCTTTAAGACCTTTAACGATGGTATCTTTTTCTTTTTCCGTAATGAGCTTGCACTTAGCAAGCATAACTGCATGGGTAATACTTCCTTCAATATCGTACTTATAAAGTCTCCAATCAAAAGATATTGATTCAGTAAACGATTCTACTGAGGCTGCTGTTTGTTTTGTAAACCTCCCTCCCCATAATTTTTTTTGTCTCATGTCATTCGTCTTTCTATAAACCTGCACAATGAATCAAATCTTCATTTCACCTTCAATAATTATCTATTTCTGAGCCTATTTCTATTTACATTGCAAAAGAGGCAATTTACCAATGTTTTTGAATATAAAGATAAAGGAAGTAATATAGCTAAACACCCTGATCTAGTCAACACAATTCATTAAACAGTCAAACTTTGTGATCGTAGAATCACGGAAGATGCCAAATAAGCAAATATTACAGAGTTTTATTTAACCACTGTTACAGACAAAAGGAAATTAAGTGTGTATATCACACCTAAATAAAAAGTATTTTCAGTTGACAACTTCTTTTTACAACACTATGATTTTATGATGAATTCATTTGAAGGTACGAAACAATATAAAAAGATTTTTTTATTATTTCTCGTAATACTATGCGTAAGCAGCATTCTTGCACCCTTTATAAAAGCACTTCTCGATTCTCTGGTATTATTCAGCCCTTTCGTAGTTGATTTACTCCATTATAAACAAGAGAGCTATGATTTTGGGAAGGTCATGCGGCGTATCATGCTGGCTGTAGCTATTCTCATGATTTTCTTATTCAGAAAACCACTCATGATTAGCTCCTTTGCCACCATAGGTATAAAACACACCCAAAAATGGCGGGAACAGTTACAAATGGGATTCCTCTTAGGCGCCGGTATGCTGACTTTGTATATTGCCTTTTTATATAGTGCTGGTACAAGGATATTAGATATAGATGCAAAATCGTTTGGTGATCTCATTTTTCAGTTAGCTAAGATATTACTCATTGCCGGTCTTGTTGGATGTATTGAAGAGCTGTTTTTTAGAGGATTTATCCTTCAGAGCCTATTAAAGGATTTACCAGCCATACTTGCTGTTTGCATCACGAGTATATTTTATTCCTCATTACACTTCCTTAAGGTAAAACTCATTGTGTCTCCTGGTATTCAGCCATATGTAGGTTTTATGGTAATTTATCAATTTCTCAAAAACTTTGTAGTAGATTTTAACACCATTTTGCCTTCCATGGTTGGCCTCTTTCTCGTTGGTGTAGTATTATCCTATGCCTGTCTGAGAACAAACTCATTATATCTCTCTATCGGACTTCATGCAGGATGGGTATTTCTTATAAAGACAAATAGCCTATTCTTCGATCACGTACACAGAAACTCAAATTGGTTATTTGGTGATAGCAATGTAGTTACCGGCGTACTAGGATGGGTCCTTCTCATTATTACATTAATCATTATACGATTTGTGACAAAAATGCCACACAATACAGATATTACTCCATACCACATATAATTACTATCTGGACAGTAACGTCCGTGATTATTTCTAAATTTGACTCATTTGGTAAAAGATAATTTCTGGATAAAATTCTCAATGGAAAAAACATTACAAGAACTCGCTGAATACATCGGCGGTACAGTTGTGGGTGACCCTCTTATAAAGATTCGTGGTATTATGGGTATCGATGAGGCACAGGAGGGAGATATTACTTTTATATCGAATGATAAATATACAAAGAAAATCCATCTAACTCACGCATCCGCTATTATTGTCTCACCAAAATTAAAAGAAATAAAAAAGAACCTTTTGGTATGCAACAACCCTTATCTTGCATTTGCAAAGCTAGTAGAACTTATGATATATAAAAAGCCAACATACGCTAAAGGTGTCGATAATTCTTCCAAAATCAGCAAAACTGCTACAATTGGCCAGGATGTTTCTATTCAGGCTTACGTGCACATAGGCGAAAATACCCGTATTGGCAACCGCGTGGTCCTGCATCCATGCGTTTATATTGGTGATCATTGTGCTATTGGTGATGATACTATCATTTACCCAAATGCTGTGATTTATCATGATACGGTAATCGGTCAACGTGTAACTATTCACAGCAATACAGTTATCGGTAGCTGCGGCTTTGGATACGCACCAGACGGCCAGAGTTATTATAAAATACCACAGGTCGGTATTACTGTAATTGAAGATGATGTAGATATTGGAGCAAATACAACGATCAATCGCGCTGCTTTGGGAGAAACGATTATTCGAAAAGGTACAAAGATTGACAGTCAGGTTGTTATCTCACATAACGTTGAGATAGGAGAAAACTCCTTAATTGTATCCCAGGTAGGTATTGCAGGCACAGCCAAGATTGGAAAACATGTAACCCTGGCTGGTGGAGTTGGTATCGTTGGACATATCAAAATAGGTGATAATGTCACTGTTGGCGGACGTTCTGGCGTAGCAAGCGATATCCCGGATAATGAAATTTATTTAGGAGCACCTGCACTCCCTATTCAGCGAATGCGCCGATGCTATGTCATTATCGAAAAATTACCCGAAATGAAAGAGTATATTAAAACCCTTGAAAAAAGGATAGAGAAATTAGAAGCGTCATGGAAAAACTTGGATTAATAGCAGGAAACGGCCGATTCCCAATATTATTTGCAAAAGGAGCACGGGATAATAATGTTCCCATAATTGCTGTGGGAATTGATGGGGAAACCTCTCCTGAAATTGAATATTATGTGGAAAAACTGTACTGGGTGGGTGTTGCTCAAATTGGAAAACTGATTAAAATATTTAAGCAAGAGCAGATATCAAAAGCAGTTATGGCAGGTGGGATAAAAAAAACCAACATGTTTTCCTCTTGGAGAAATATGAGGTTTATGCCGGATTTGAGGACAATCAATCTCTGGTACCGAACGGTAAAAAAAAGAGATGACCACTCCTTACTTGGAGCTGTTTCTGAAGAACTGCTAAAAGACGGTATTGTATTGCAAAACTCGACACTGTACGTACCGCAACTCCTAGCCCAAAAGGGAATATTAACGAAAAAGCAACCCACGGAAAAGGAAATGGAGGATGTTTATTTCGGATGGCCTATTGCCAAAGAAATTTCAAAATTTGGTATAGGACAATGCATTGTAATAAAAGAAAAGGTAGTTTTAGCCGTCGAAGCTTTAGAGGGCACTGATGAAGCTATCCGCCGAGGTGGAAATCTGGGAAAGGAAGATATTATCGTCATAAAAGTCAGTAAACATGATTTTGATCCACGATTTGATATTCCTACCGTTGGACTAGAAACTATCAAATCACTCAGAGAATCTTCTGCATCGGTCCTTGCTCTCGAGGCGGAAAAAACGCTTATTCTGGATATCGAAGAGACCATTGCAGCAGCCGATAATGCGCATATAGCTATTATTGGATTGTGATATTGGGAAAAATACGGAACTCTATTATAAAAATCCTGCTATTGTACGCAAACTATGAGATCAATTACAATCCTTTCTATCGGTGTTCTTTTCGTTTTCTATCAGTTTTTTACTGGCAACTCCAGTGTTGCAGATGAGTGGAGTCTGGAAGAACAAACACTAAAATATGAATGGGGACTGGAAAAACAAACACAGAAAAATGAGTGGGGTCTAGAAGAACAGATAACGAAACACGATAAAAGCGATAGTATTATACTCCATTATGATGGAAAAACATGGGGCTGCATTTATAATGGATACAGTGTATGGCTTAACAATATTTATGGGTTCAGTGATAACGATATCTTTGCTGTTGGTGAACACGGTGTTATACTGCATTTCGATGGTAAATCATGGATTAAACAAGAAAGTCAGGTTACTTCCAGATTAAATAAAATTTGGGGTAGCAGCCATAATAATATCTATATCTCCGGAGATTATGGTACTATTATCCATTATAATGGCAAGGAATGGAAAAGATATAAGATGAGAACCAGCAATTGGTTTAGCAATATTTGGGGCTTTGATGAGAAATATATATTCATAGTAGGTGCTTTAGGAGAGATATTGCATTACGATGGAAAGACATGGAAAGAACAAAACAGTGGTACCATCAATTGGCTCTATGGTATCGGAGGTAATAGCAAAAATAATATTTACGCTGTAGGAGATTATGGTACTATACTCCATTATGATGGAAGGGAATGGAAGATATCTGCTTTAAACACAAATAAAAGGCTTACGAGTGTTTGTGTTACAGATTCAAACAATGTATTTGTTGCAGGTGCGGACGGCTTGATCCTTCATTATGATGGAATAAATTGGATACGGCAAAGAAGCGGCACAAATAACTGGCTTCGAAGAATATGGGGTATTAACAACAATACCATTTTTGCTGTAGGAGATCATGGAACAATACTTCATTACGATGGTACAAAATGGAATAAGCAAAAGAGTAGTACTAATTATTTATTGCTAGGAATATGGGGTAATAAAAAGGATAATGTATATGTTGTTGGGATAAAATCGGATAGTTATTACGATCATCTTTTAGATGTATCATCCCGTAAAAGTGGTAATTAGCAAACATTGCATAAGAACCTCTAAAACCCTGAATCTCATGAAACTCATACACATTCGGTTCGCAAATAAAAAAGGAAATGTAATTATTTTTATCACAGATTGGTTTTTCGCCTGCCAAATTACTTTTGGAGCAGATTAGTTCTTTTCTATGCAGCATACAACAGTTAGCCTCATAGCAGCAACATTCTTCATTGCTTTGACCCATGCCATAATGCCTACTCATTGGATGCCCTTTGCCTTGATAGGAAAGGGACAAAAGTGGAGCCTGACGAAAACTATCTTTGTCACCGCAGCAGCCGGACTAGGTCATTCTCTGATAACAAGTATTTTGGGTTCCGTTATTGCCCTCCTTGGATTTCATATGACAAAATATATAGAAACCATTGCAGAGCCTCTATCCGGTTTCATCTTAATTGCCATTGGTATTACCTTTATCCTTATAGGAAGGTTAAGAACAAGCCCGCACAATCATGATCATTCAGCATTCTCCGATAAAAGCATCATTATCTCATTATTCTTAATGTTAAGCTGTTCACCTTGTGTCGCCTTATTACCTATATTTTTAGCTGCAAGTACACTCAGTTGGGCTATGCTTTTGGTACTTTCAATTGTCTTGTCGGTAACAACTATTTCCGGTATGTTAGGATTAACAGTACTTGCTTATAAAGGGGTAAAAAAACTACATATTTGTAGCATCGAACGTTACGAAAAAGAGATTATTGGGGGAATACTGACCCTTATAGGAATACTATTTCTCGTAATCCATTAGATGTGTTAACAGAAAAATTCTCATATTCCTTTGATGTAGAAGAGCGGCTTTAGCCTTGCTTCCCTTCCCCGCCTGAATACCTGATCGGGAATAGCAGTCTTATAGGATTGAAGCTTCTATACATTAAAAATAGGGTATATCACAGCCTGTATAGGAGACGTATTGTTCATCCATTGTAACAGCGATCTTGCATTCCAGCCGCCACTCTACATGCTATAAACCTGACTATTCTCTTCCATCAAAATGCAAATTTGATTTTTCTTGACAATTCATCTTGTAACACTAAAATGCTGTAAAAATTATTAATTTTTATAAAGGGGTTAGAATAAGAATTATGAAAAATCCATCTCTTTTTCAGACTTTATGTCCTTTAAAATCAGTTTACTATAGCTTAGCTCTTCTCGCAGGTGTTTTTCTTATTATCTGTTGTGGATGTGGAAAAAAAGAAAAGGAGGTTGAAGAGGCTATAGAATTCAAGGATATTATTTCAACTACCTATGAGAAGTTGACACCAAAAGTAGCCGAAGAGACTATACCTGTTGAGACCAAACAGCCTATTCCAGAGCAACCCGCTATTCCGGTACAATCTATCCAAATCAAAGAAACACCACAACCAAATCCACCGGTAATTGATAAGCCGGTTACCGTACAAGTTACGGCACAAGATTTCTTTAACGAAGGCTTGGAATACTTTAACCAGGGCCAATTCGAAGAGGCCATCGAATCGTTTAGCAAGGCAACCGAAATAGAAAGTACCATGGTTGAAGCTTACAGACTGAAAGCTTTAGCGTACAGCAAGCTTGGAAAGACAAATGAGACCGCTATCTCATTGAAAAAGATTGTAGAGCTAGATTCAAAAGATTCTGGAGCAAACCTTAATCTGGGAATTTTTTATGCTAAGAAGGGAATGACTGACGATGCTATCACAGCATTTGAAAGGTCTATATCATTAAGTCCGAATAACGCCAAAGTTTATTATAATTTGGGCTGCCTTTATAACAAAAAGAAGTTAACCGATAAGGCAATCACGGCTTATCAAAGGGCAGTAAAAATTGATCCAAACTATGCTAATGCATATTACAATCTCGGTGTTATTTATAATAATAAGCAGAAGTATGATGATGCCATAAAAACTTTTAAAAGGGTTTTAACCCTGGACGCTGAACATCACGAAGCCCGTTATAATCTTGGATTTGCATACAATCAAAAAGGACTCTATAATGAGGCTATAGCTACGTGTGAAAAGCTTCTAGAATTAAGCCCGGGAAATGCTCATGCACACCTTTTATTAGGTGATAGCTACAGTAAGCTAGGTAAACACAAAGAGGCAAAAGAAGAATATGATATCTATAAAGAATTAATTTTCATTGAATAACATTTGTAGGATATCATTTTAAGTTGGTGATAAATACTCGATATTAACAGATGACACAGATTTTTGTTCATAAGCATAATCTGTGTCATCTTGGAATTTCCTTACATTTCATTATAGCTCTTTAGCATTAATCCACTTCATCATCTTCCGCAATTCTCTACCGACTTTTTCAATAAGATGACCTTTATCCTTTTTCTCCAGGGCATTGAAGACGGGTCTTCCTGCCTGGTTTTCTAATATCCATTCTTTGGCAAACTGACCAGTTTGTATCTCGGTTAATATACGTTTCATTTCCTTCTTTGTTTCTTCTGTAACAATGCGCGGACCACGTGTCAGGTCTCCATATTCGGCAGTATTGCTAATTGAGTATCGCATATAACTCAGACCGCCCTGATAAAAAAGATCTACAATCAATTTTAACTCATGCATGCATTCAAAATAGGCAAGCTCAGGCTGATATCCTGCTTCTACCAATGTCTCAAACCCTGCCTTAACAAGAGCGGCTGCCCCTCCACATAATACCGCTTGCTCACCAAAGAGGTCTGTCTCAGTTTCTTCTGAAAAGGTCGTCTCAATTACACCCGCCCGTGTACCTCCAATCCCGTGTGCATAAGCCATAGCCTTTTCCTTCGCCTTTCCCGTAGCATCCTGATGGATAGCCATAAGGCACGGAACACCGCCACCTTTTTCAAATTCACTGCGGACAAGATGTCCAGGCCCTTTTGGCGCCACCATTATAACATCTATATTACTTGGAGGTACGACCTGTCCAAAATGTATATTGAAACCATGCGAGAAACATAATGTCTTCCCTTCTTTTAAATAGGGTTTAATTTGTGTCTCATAAACCATCCTTTGTGTCTCATCCGGTATAAGTATCTGAATAAAATCGCCCTGTCGAGCTGCCTCGTCCACAGTAACTGGTTTAAACCCATGTTTAACTGCTAACTGATAATTAGGTGTACCCGCCCTCGTGGATACAATTACATCCATGCCGGATTCTTTTAAATTCTGTGCTTGCGCATGTCCCTGACTGCCGTACCCGACCACAGCAACCTTTTTCCCTTTCAGCACGTTAATATCAGCATCTTTTTCATAATAAATTTTTAGCATATCTCTTCCTTTTTTGTTCTCTCTCGTTATTTTGTACCGCGTGCAATAGCAATACTCCCTGTCCGTACTAACTCTTTAATTCCATACGGTCTCAATAAGCTTAGCATCGCCTCAAGTTTATCCTCTGTACCAGCAATCTCAATGACAAGGTCCTTCTGACCTACATCCACAATCTTTCCTCTGAAGATAGTTACTATTTCAATAATTTCCCCACGTTTTCCAAGAGGGCTGTTCACTTTTAGCAGCATTAAATCCCGCTCAATAAATTCCTCGGTAGTAAAATCGATTACCTTAACCACATCGATAATCTTTCCTATCTGTTTTCTTACTTGTTCCAAAATGGCATCGTCACCTCTCACTACAATGGTAATTCGCGAAAACGCAGGATTTTCTGTCTCTCCAACAGCAAGACTATCAATATTAAATCCTCTTCCGCTAATAAGACCAGTAATACGAGCTAAAATGCCAACCTTGTTTTCTACTAAAATAGAGATAACGTGCCGCATATGTTATTGAACCATCCCTGAAAATCCTAAAAAAGCCAGAGCCATAAGGCCAGTACAAATAAAGGCAATGGGAATACCTCGCAAGGGCTGAGGTATATTGACCAAAGCTAAACGCTCCCGAATCCCTGACATCAAAAGCATAGCTACTGTAAAACCAATCCCTGCTCCAAATCCCTGTATCGTAGCCTCTAAAAATCCCAAATGTTTTGGAGAATCAGTCGTATTTAAAAGCGCAACTCCTAATACTGCGCAGTTGGTAGTGATCAATGGTAGATATATACCAAGACTCTCATAGAGAGCCGGCACCATCTTTCTGAGCAGCATCTCAACTAATTGCACCAATGTTGCGATAACAAGAATATAACTAATAGTCTTCAATACCTCGATAAGACCAGTTTCCCGGACAGAGGGAAAGATGGTTGCGATAATATTTGCATCGCCTGGCAGAAGGATATAGTTATATACAATCCATGTAATCGCAGAAGAAAGAGTCATGACAAATGTGACCGCCACACCCATTCCCATAGCAGATGATGTTTTTTGAGAAACACCAAGGAATGGACAGAGCCCCAGAAACTTTGCCAGAACAAAGTTATTGACAAAAACGACACTTACAATAATGAATGCAATTTCCTTAATCATTTTTCATATATTCCATCATGGCTTTTTCACTTTTTTTAAGCTTTCTCCAGTTAAAAAAGCCCAATAACAATCCCAATACAATAAACGCCCCTGGAGCCATAATCATAACTGAGGCAGGATTATATGACTCGGATACTTTTAGGCCAAAAAGCGTCCCGGCCCCTGAAATTTCACGTATGGATGAGACAATGCAGAGCGAGAGTGTCCACCCTAAACCCAAACCAGCTCCATCCAAAACAGAAACGAACGGTTTGTTTTTATATGCAAAGGACTCTGCACGATACATGATAATACAGTTAACAACAATAAGCGGTATAAATATACCGAGTGATGCATTCAGCTCGGGCGGCAGATACGCCTTCATAAGCAATTCCACCATAGTTACAAAGGCAGCAATAATAACAATAAAACAGGGGATACGAATTTCGCGTGGAATAAACGACCGGACAAGAGAAATAATATAGTTCGAGCAAACAAGTACAAAGGTCGCAGCCCCTCCCATTGCAAGTCCGTTTTTTACCGATGTTGTAACCGCAAGGCTGGGACAAAGTCCCAATACCAGCACAAACATGGGATTGTATTGAAAAAATCCCTTCGTAAATTCTTTCAGATTATTTTCTTCTGCCATATCAATCTATAATTCCAAAAATCTTCAAAAGGCTAAATGTTTTATAGATAAAAGTCAAGGATAAATTTTAGTGGAGATATTTGCCAATTTCTTTCTCATCAAAACCGAATAATACTTTATCACCAATAACCACAATAGGCAATTTGTCGAGCGATTCAATATCATCGGTTCCTACAATTTTTATTACTTCTCTTCTTGCAGTATCATCTTTATCAATATCATAAGAAACGTAATCCGCTTTTTTCTTGTTTAGATAAGCTAACAATTGATTGCACTTTGGACAAAAGGGAGTACAAAACACCTTAAATTTATTCTTAGTCATATTATTTCTCCCAAGGAAATAAGGCCTTCGGGAATCTTACCTTTTTCATAATACCAAAAGGTATGCTGGTAGCTCTATCGTTATTGTTAGAATCCCCGTACAATTATAAATTTAAAAATTCTGTATAGAGAAAAGATTCAAACAAAAAAGATAATAACAGTCAACGAAAAAAAATACCTACGAGATAAATTACGATAGTATTTATCCTATTAGTATCCAGTAGTATACAGCCAGAGTTATTCTTTTGACTTGATTTTTCTATTCTGCTAAAATCACAGAACAGAAAAACAAACTACAAAAAAGACGGAGAAAAAGCTTATTAAAGCTGGTATTTGCATAAGTTTATCTACCAATAAAATGAGGAGAAAAGATGACAAGAGTAGAAAGGGCACTCATTAGTGTCTCGGATAAAACAGGCATTGTAGAGTTTGCTAAGGAATTACAACATTTGGGTATCGAGATTGTTTCAACTGGCGGTACGTCCAAATTACTGAAAGAGAACGGCATCCGTGTAATAGAAATATCTGAATATACAGGCTTCCCTGAAATCATGGACGGACGTGTAAAAACATTACATCCAAGGGTGCATGGTGGATTATTAGCGTTAAGAGACAACGAAATTCACAAAAGGCAAATGAGAGAACTGGAAATCAAACCCATCGATATGGTTGTAGTCAATCTTTATCCTTTCGAGAAAACAATTGCCAAAAAAGACGTAAGTATGGAGGAGGCAATTGAAAATATCGATATCGGAGGTCCTTCTATGATTCGGTCTGCCTCTAAAAATTACAAGCAGGTAATTGTCGTTGTTAACCCTAAGCGCTATAATTTTCTTATTGAAGAACTGAAGGCAAATCATAACGATATTTCAGAAAAGATGCGTTTAGAACTGGCTATTGAAGCATTCAGGACAACAGGCCGCTATGATAGAATTATAGCTAACTATTTTGATAGTCTGGGTGAGGAAAAGGGAGGCTATCCAACAGCCCTCTCACTCGACTATATAAAGCGGCAAGCCCTGCGTTATGGTGAGAACCCGCATCAAACAGCCTCATTTTATATTGAAGAAAATGTTCAGGAACCTTGTATCTCCAACGCTCAGCAATTATATGGGAAGGAACTTTCCTATAATAATATCATAGATCTCAATGCAGCCCTGGAACTGGTAAAAGAATTTGAGCGGCCTTCTGCTATTGTAATAAAACATACGAACCCTTGTGGTTCCGCATCGGCAGATACTTTAGCCGAGGCATTTATAAACGCATACCGTGGCGATCCTGTATCTGCATTCGGTTGTATTCTGGGGTTAAACAAGATCGTAGACAGTAAAACTGCTGAAGCTATCACAGAGCCGGGCCATTTTGTAGAAGCAATTATTGCACCAGATTACGAGCAAGAGGCTATAGAAATACTCACAACAAAACGGAAATGGGGAAGCAATTTAAGAATTTTAAAGACAGGTGAATTATTGGCAAAATCGATAGACCCTCATGCCTGCGATATGAAGAGGGTAATAGGAGGAATGCTTTTGCAGAGCAGGGATTTAACCATATATGATTCTACAGCCCTTAAGATTGTTACCAGGAAAAAGCCATCCGAAAAAGAAATGGCTGATCTTCGATTTGCCTTTATCGTTTGTAAACATGTAAAATCTAACAGTATTGTACTGGCAAAAAATGAGGCGGTAATAGGTGTCGGCGCCGGTCAAATGAGCCGTATTGATTCCACGGAAATTGCTATGAAAAAGGCAGGCGAAAGGGTGAAAGGAGCTGTAATGGCTTCGGATGCCTTTTTCCCCTTCAGGGATAATGTGGATGCGGCTGCGAAGGCTGGTATAATTGCAATCATTCAACCGGGAGGATCTACGAAAGACGACGAATCAATCGCAGCAGCGGATGAACATGGAATTGCCATGGTATTTACCGGTCAACGGCATTTCAGGCACTAATTATGAGGGTTAAAATTTGTGGAATTACGAATAGTGAAGATGCGCAAAATGCTGTCGAGCTGGGCGCAGATGCGCTGGGATTTGTCTTTGCAAAAAGCCCCCGTCAGATAACGAAGGATCAGGCCAGAGACATTATTAAAAACCTGCCGCCCTTTGTCTCTGCTGTGGGAGTTTTTGTTGATGAACAGGTAACTAGTATTAAAGAGATATGTGAATTTTGCAATATACGCACCGTTCAGCTTCATGGCAATGAACCCCCCTCGTATCTGAAAGATCTGGATACCTATGTCATTATAAAAGCCTTTCGGATTAGAGATGATGATGACTTAAAACCTATGGCAATTTACCAACCTCATGCCTTTTTATTGGATAGTTATGTAAAAGGAACCATGGGCGGAACCGGAGTCTCATTCAAATGGGAAATTGCCAAACAGGCGCATAAATACGGGACTATTATTCTATCAGGTGGTTTAACACCCGAAAATGTTAAAGAAGCTATCCATACGGCGAGACCGTATGCAGTGGATGTATCGTCAGGTGTAGAATTGTCACCAGGCAAGAAAGATAAGACATTCATAAGACGTTTCATGAAAAATGCAAAGGAAGAATCAACGTATCTTAAACTATAATACGTACACATTTCCCCCCTTTCAAAGGGGGATCAAGGGGGATTATGTATCCATATAATTTTTGAAGAGTAACAATTTTAATAAATTTTTTTGTGTTTCCTATGGAAGTATTCAACGTTGCGGGCATGCCCGTCCCTTTCATCAACAGCATTGATATTAAAGAACTCACTCCTGATTCACGTTATGAATCGTACCGGTTGTTCAAACTCAATTATGAAGCGCACACATTAGCACTCCATCCTGCCTTTGACACCTTATTCTCACTGAACCTTGCCCGGGGAATTATCCCATTCGATCACCAGGTAAATTCTGTAAAAAAACTCCTCAGCAGGTTTCGGGGCAGAGGGATGCTTTGCGACGAAGTAGGACTGGGCAAGACTATCGAGGCGTGCCTTGCTATGATGGAACTTATTACACGAGGGCTTGTTAAACGAGTCCTCATTTTAGTTCCACCGTCTTTGATAGAACAATGGAAAGAAGAGACATTTTTTAAATTCAATCTCGAATTTATCACCTCTGATGATAAAAGGTTTAAAGACTGTAGAACCGATGCATGGGGAGAATTTGATCGTATTATCGCATCCATCCACACCGCCAAAAAGATGCCTCATAGCAATGCAATTTCGCAACAAAATTTTGATCTTATTATTGTAGACGAGGCACACCATCTGAAAAACGCAAACACCGTAGGATGGAAATTTCTCAATTCCCTCAGGAAAAAATACATCTTTTTATTAACTGCAACACCCGTCCACAATAACCTCGAAGAGCTTTTTAACCTCGTTACCTTAGTATACCCTGGTGAACTGGGCACATTGAAATCCTTTAAAAGGAACTATGTATCATCCGGTGACCGCCTGACCCCTAAAAATTACGAATCACTGAGAACACTACTGAGTGAACTTATTATCCGGAATAGACGCGCTACCAGCGATGTTAAATTTACAAAACGGCATGCGCGTACCATTCAAATCCATATGAGCGAACCGGAAAAGATATTCTATGAATCCGTATCCAATCTGGTAAAGAACCAGTACAAGGGTTCCCCGCAGCAGATAAAGATGACGTTAAGAATTTTACAGGAAGAGATTGGGAGCGTTCCTGCTGCAGCCGGCTCTACCCTTGAAAGTCTTATGGATAAACTCTCAGATAGCATAACGCTTAAAGAATTAATTGAACAATGCAACAGCATAACCTTCCCTGAAAAACTAAGGACATTGATCGAGGTGATCAACAAACTTACTGACAAAGTAATTGTCTTTACCAAGTTCAGACCATCCCATGCCCTGATAACCGAAACATTAAAAAAATGTGATATCCCCTACTCCCCGCTTCATGGTGGAATGACCAGGATCGAAAAAGAATCATCAATTAAGGATTTTCAAAGAAAAACAAAAGTACTCATCGCAACCGACGTAGGAAGTGAAGGGAGAAACCTTCAGTTCTGTAACAATATTATCAATTTCGATCTTCCGTGGAATCCTATGAGAATAGAGCAGCGTATTGGGAGGATTTCACGTATTGGGCAGGAAAAGGATGTGCATATTTTAAATCTGTCTACAAAGGGCACCATTGAAGATTATATCCTGTACCTCCTCGATGCAAAGATCAATATGTTCGAATTGGTCATTGGAGAGGTCGATGTTATTCTTGGCAAATTAGATGAAGAGACAGAATTCGAGGATCTGATTATCGATGCATGGACAAAATCTGCAAACATGGCACAGTTTGAAAATGAGATAAATACGTTAGGGGAAAACCTGCTCGCCGCAAAACAGAAATATTTTACCCTGAAAGATACGGAAGACAAAATATTCGGCAACCAATTCACTACCGCAGTTGCTGAAGAATCTCAACCAGAAGAGGAATGAAAATGAGCACATCATTATTTGAAAACTTCCTTATCGATTTCGTAGAAGCAAGCGGAGGAATAGCAGAACAAAGCAGTGAAGGAACCTATACAATCCTTTACGGCCCTCAGCATACCTTAAAAACAGTAACCCTTGAATTAGAGGCCGCAAAAGAGAATCCCCATACAGAATTGTTCCTGCCCGGAAGCGATTTTTTTGAGACAATTATACATGATGCAACTACAAAAGGAAGAATTTGTTCGACTTACGTATTGGGATCGTTGCCAATCATGAAACTCATTCAATCGGATGCAATAAAGATGTTCAGCTTCATGGAGCACAAAAAGGAAGGCGTAAAGAAAATAGAACCACAGAGGTCTCCTTTTCAGCCTTATAACCTCAAGGTGTTGTCATTTACTTTTCAGATACGTATCACAACGGACATTATCGAAGAAAGCTTATATACGGTCTCCGTTGACGCCCGTTCCCTGAAAGTGCTCAAAAATTTTATCGAATTGATAGACAAATTTCACCATTATGAGCACTATGAGGAAGACACCCCCGATTATCGGGCGCATACTCCACCTGAATGCTACCAAATTGCTATAGATAACATACAGCAGAGATTAACAAGTCTAATTGCACGAAAAAAACAGGAAGTGGTTAATTTGAGAAATAAAGAAGCAGAGCGTATTACAAAATACTATGAAACACTCTTTCAGGAGGCAGAAGAACTTTTGATGAAAAAGGCGCACGATAAAAAAGCAGTTGAAGAGATTCAGACAAAACAAAAAGCAATCCAACTCCAAAAACAGGCTGCCTTAAGCGACATTGAGCTTCGATACAAAATGGACGCGCATTTATCGCTTGTTTCTGTACTGGTTACAAACTACCCCTGTTATGTCTCAAATATATCTGTACCATTTTCATCACAAGCAATGGAATTTGATATCCTATGGAATCCGCTTTTTACCCGATTCGAACCCTTGAATTGCCCGGCATGTAAAGGTCACACCTATCAACTCACCGTGCTTCGTTCTGGCATACAATGCCAGGTATGCCTTCATAAGGCACCTACAATCCAAAAAAAATAAATATACCAGTTTCCCATATCACCCCTTCGGGGTTTAACGGCCTTTTTCTGTTTTTTCCTATAATATAATCATGACATCCCTACGGGATTGAGCAGGAAAATAAGTAGAGACGCAAAATCTTGCAATCTCTACGATGAAACCGAATACGCTAATCAATCGTTGATCACAATAATCCAAGCCCAAAGGGCTGATATGATTATAGACAATGAACAATCACGAATAAATAACTCCGATAGGGGTGAAATGATTGTAGAATCATACGATTTATTTAAGATTTCGAACGGCCTCGCTTGTTTACAAAGACAATCAGATGGCTCATCAGGATATAAACCAGTCCGGAGAATGCGGCCAGCCAGGTCAATAACGCTATGTATACAAAACAGCGCGGAATTACATACAGAAATTCCAGGTCCATCGCCCGGGCCATCTGGAATGTACAAGCAGTATACATACCCAGAGGGAAGATCGCTCCCCAATAGAGAGGATCGTACTTCAACGGGAATCGCTTGTAGACATACCTCCACATGGCCAGAATAATAAGCATGGGAATCCACCACGTACCGGTCGCCCAATAAAATATGGTAAAACCCTTCAGAAAAGGGAGTAACGACCGAAGGAAAGGAGCATCAGGCGAGTTGGCAATGAGGAGAGAGCCGGCGAGAGTAGAGATGGCCATTGCCCCCATGTTGATCCAGTAAGGCGGCGTCAGGTCACCGGGGGAAAACTTAAAGAACGTATAACGGTAGAAAATAAGGGAAATCATCCAAATATAAAGCATACCGCCCCACAACCACATGGAGAGGGCGAAGAAGTTTACTTCAAGCTTGTAAGGCTGTTTCCAATGAGAGGCTATAAGGGCGCTCAGGGCAGCGATCGATTGGGTAGAGACGACAGCAAGTAACCACGCACCGGTAATGCCCTCACCCAGAGAAGGTTTATTCTCCTTAATGGTAAAGGCGGTGAAAATGGTGTAAGTCAGACATAGCCAAAGAATGATTCCCATGACCCATAAAAATATTGCTACCCGATAACTTCCTGAGATCAGCACAAATTGACTGCCAAGAACACAGGACCCGGCAACAAACGTGAAGAAACCCGGACCACGTTTGTGGTCAACCATGTCGCTAAAGAACTGGCTCGAAAACCAAATAATCCGCAGCACATTGAGAAACCATAAGACCAGGTAAACACCAATGTTCAGCCAGAACAGCGCAACAGCGATAAACGACATCCCTAACAAATGGGCTGCGATGGAAACAATACCCGTAGCCATGACCATTGCAAAATAGGCCGGGACCAACCCCTTTACTGTCTCTTTCAAACCGTTCAGGAGAGGTAAATAATCGAACTTCGGATAATTTTCAGGTTTTAGAGACATTGTCATAGTCTGCCGGTAAGATCATTATGAAATAACGAGTAAAATATCTTTATCTTTAATAGGTGTCATAAATATCAAACTAATCCTTCGCGGGTTCAAGTTTGCAACTTGAACCCTACAGTTAGAGTGTTGATTTAACTATAATTTTATTAATAGGGTTTGTAGCCGATCATGTGAGAATAAGATAATACATTCTTAAGGAAACTTTTCGCAATCAAAATTAAGAATTCAGGTTTCAAACATAAACCCGTACGCAACTAGCGGCAGAGGAGCAGCGTATATGCTTTTTAAATCAACTTAGCATGACGTATCCGATCCCGTAAAGCCGGTCGGTTTGAATACGTCTGTTGAATTTCTGCAACTCGCTGTTTAAATTCTTCCAGCTTTCCCCGGTATTCCGCAAGTTCCCGCAAATCTTTTAACAGAGCAAGGGCGCTATCATATGATTTGGGCTTCTTTTCTTCGATCAAAGACTCTACCTGTTGCCACATTTCATTTTCTTTTCCTCCTAACTCCTCTAGCCAACGTTTTCTCACAAGTTCCGCTTTACGTTGTTTGTTCTTTTGTTTACGGTCTCGCCATTCCTCCACAGCTTGAATCAATTCGGCAATCGTCCTTTGCCCTGAATCTACATTCTTCTTGGGAGACTGCACCTTATTGGCTAACTCATGAAGGCGTCTGTTCAAAAGTACCGACAGATTAGGCTCTCCCCGACTTAAGCGTATGAGAAACTCATGTTGTTCTTTTGTTGATAATTTTTCGAGTTGCAGAGGTCTTGCTTGCGATCCTCACTCCTTTGGGCCGCTACCGCAAGCATCGCTTCGTCAATTCCAAAAAACCTGACAAAGCTCTTTAAGGCATCAGAGAGTTTGTTTAATCCTGTTGGAACAGGAGGCTCCAAAGTATCCCCATCAACATCTTCAAGCCCCAACGCATTTTCTGCGGCTTTCAGCCATGCCAGATAGAGCATCCGGAAATCTCCCTGAAGCAGTTCCTCTCTCAATCCGACAAGTTCGTCTAACCACCCCTCACCTTCAGTCCATTCGGCAAGCTCTTCATCGTGAAAGTTCAGATCCAAAATTACATACTCTTTCGCCACTACTTTATTGATTTCATCAGAAATACAATATCGTCCGACTTTTTTCATATCAATCAGGGTTTGAGTTATACGGAACATCAAACGCCTTGCACCCCAATTGGCCATGTATAACATGGCATCAAAATAGTCCCTCATGAGTTGTTCAGGGTCTCCCCGGAAATCTCCGTAGCTATAGACAAAAGAGGCTGAGTGCGAGGTTACCCGTACCCGGCTAGAAAGGGCAGAAATCTCCGACTTCTGGCTTTTTGTTAGAGGACGGTCAATTGTGCGAAATTCATAATATTGATACTCACTCATGGTACATAGTCCTCTACCTGGTATCGTAATTAATCAAAATAAAATGCAAAATCCATGTAGAAGCGTATAGTAATACGCCCTGCAAATAACATAATTAAGATTTATTTTTATCTTTATTTTATTAATTGTCAATATGTTATTTTATGACATAACGAGTGTTAAGCAGAATCATCAGGGATTATGGTCATTGTTCGATTTTATTATACTTTTCCTTATCAATAGTTCGGACATTCCTTTATTGAAAAGATAAAAATTGACAAACAAGAGTTAAGTGGTATAACCTATACTAAGTGACGTATCAAGAACTGTCACCATCGGACATGCAATAGAGAATGATGATAAGGTCTCTGGCCTACCAAACACCTTCTCATCGTTTCTCTTACTTCCTATGCCTGCTTACCGCGAAACAGCTCTGAATATAGGTGTAAGGAGAACAGCGCTTATGAGTATCAAGAAACGTGAGAGTCTGTTTATTTCTCCTCTGGAAAGAGACAAAGTCCTGCTGCTTTCACTTACATCAGTTCTTCGCTTGATGTATATAGACACTCCCCCCACAATAGTTTTGAAAGGAGGAACAGCCATCTATTGCTTATAAAAAGAAGAGAAACTCTTAAGGCATTAATACCAACAATATTTTGAAAGGAGGAATAATAATGGCTTATATCTTTCGCGGGAAGCTTTGCGGGTTGATTTGCCCTGAATATCCAGAACCGCTTGCGAATGTAACTGTGCGGCTCTACCGCAGCCGTAATGTGCAAACTGTGGTAGCCTTAACTGTTACTAGTCCTAAAGAGCCTTTTGTCATCTTAACCGAAGAGCAGGTTAAAGAAAAATCATCTGCGTTGATCGCCGAAACCAATACCGACGAAGAAGGTAACTTTACCTTCGAGTTGGGTGACAACGAGCGCTACAATGGTGAAGTGTTTGAAGTTGATGTCTACTGCACTACAGTGCCACGGCTTAAACCGAGTTCACAGATACCAACGCCGCTGCAATTTTCAATCACAACCTTACAACCTCGCTGGCGGCAAACGGAAAAAGGCTTTGTGTCTGTATGGAATTACTGCCTTCCGCATCGCTTCTGGTGTCTGGTTCGCGGGCGCTTCGGTGCATGGACAATCTACGGACGGGTGACGCACTGCGCAACCGGTGCGCCGATTCCCAACGTAAGGGTACGCGGCTTCGATGTTGATTGGCTTCAGGACGATAATCTCGGCTCAGCGATCACAGACACCAACGGCAAATTCCGGATCGATTATCTTGCCTCAGATTTCCAGCAGACCATCTTTTCCTCTTTTCAACTAGAGTGGGTAGGAGGACCTGACCTCTATTTCAAAGTTGAGACTCTCAGTGGTACCCCCTTGCTTACAGAACTGCCATCGCGTGGCCGTGACCCCGACCGGGAAAACGCTGGCCCGTGTTTCTGTGTAAACCTTTGCCTGGAAGAACAGCCCGAACCGCAGACCGAGCCACTTCCGGTATTCACAAAATTGGGCGGCTATAAATATGCGTCACAGATACACAGCAGCGTTCCCGGCACTGGTCTGACGGTAGGAGATAACCGCGCATTTTATTCCACCGTGCGGCTCAACGGTATCCTCTCTAAGAAACTCAACGGCCAGCCGATGGAATACCGTTTCGAGGTGCGCACAACCGATGCAACTGGCGGAAGTCCTGGTCCCTGGATGGCCATTCCGATGTTTCAAATCGCCCGCACGGTGATTGGCGATCTCGAGACATATGCCCCTGATTTTCCAGGGGATCCAAACCCTATCAAGACCAAAGATTACACTATCAACGGCGTAGCCGGACCGGATGAACTGGTAGCCTCCGTCACTGCCGATGGGTGGATCCAGGTACCCCAGGAGAGCGACGTCTTTAGCCCAGGCGGATATTTTCAACCCAACGGGAATATGATCAATCTGATTACCCCGATGCTTGCCGTCTTTGGCACAAAGGACATGACTGGCGTCCTTGCCGGGAATAGCTCAACATCGAACGGAGCTACCCTCGCGGCAAATCATCACTTTTCGTTACGCATGCGGGTACGGCAAGCAGGCAATCCGGCAACTGAGATCACAGCCGGGTTCTGCCCCCACGTGGCAATCAATAACACTGGTTACGACAACGTGAAACACCATCCGTCATGGGCTGGCTTCACCGACCCTCCGAAAACCATCGGCGTACGCTTGCTTGACATTCAGCAGTTGATCACCAATGGGTGCGTAGAAATCACCAACGCCCTTGATGTGCTCTTCACAGCCACACATCCCGATCTCGGCTCTGTATCCGTGACAATGAGCGGCCCTGGTGGTCCTTACAATTTTACGCTCCCCGCCGCAGTACCAGGGGAACGCTTCGGCACAGCAACACCCTCCGGCTGGACAGTGGCTTCACTTCAGCCCTGCGCCTACATTGTACGGCTCTCGGTCCAGCTTCTGCTGACCACCGGCGATAGCATACCGGATAACCTTTACGATGATATCGCGTTCTGCAAAAGCTAACGCGCCGGCCGTGGGGTAATACCGTTGACAACTCACAAGAAAAGAGGAGGCGTAACTATTGCTACGCCTCCTCTCTGATAAAGCAGGAGTCTACAAGGGATGAAGGTCAGGTTTCACAATCCAAGACCAGGTCAGACCTTCATAATTCAGTTGCCAAACATAAGAGATAAAGAATTATAAATCTGAAATGTAATGTAGGATATCGAAACTTACTCTTACGAGGTCTGGAAAAAGTCCGTGCGGAATTTAATCGGTGTCTTCCGTCAATGTTACCTCCCCAACAAACGGCGGAAGAGAAACTCGCCGCGCAAATAATTACGTGTATGTTTGGATGGATTGTACTGGTTCAGGCTCTGGATAAAGGCCTCGATTTTCGCTTCTGAAAACCCGTAATGGGTTAACAAAGGAGGAATGTCGATATGCTACAATAAAACTTTAGCCCCCTTGCAATATGCAGTAAATCATGCCACGCGAATTTCTTCCCCGTAATCGACTTGGAGAACAGAATCGATTGCGCCATATCAATAATGTAAAAAGTTGGTAGAGTTGCAGGAGTGGCAGTCACAAGAATATTTCTAGGACTAAGGGCCCCGTGATAGATTCCCACCTCATGCATTTGTCGTATATGCTGGAACAGAATTTCAAGCTTAAGCAGATCTGTTTTTTTGTCAACTTTCTGTAGAAACTCTTTGAGCGAAATGGTATTAGGTATTTTACGCGTTGCTAAGGCTTCAATGCGGCCAAATTGGGTGCAATTACCATATCCCCAAAACAGCGGCTGGCTAGTAGGAATATTCGTCTGGTACAGCATGGACAAAGCTTCTAATTCCCGTTCTACGCGAAATTGAAATGTTTTTTCTCTCCAACGAGCCAGAAAACTGCGATGGCGATAAACCTTGATAATAGCTTCTACGTCCTGAATATTTTGTTCCCAGATTAAGGTTTCGTCTTCCTGTTTTAAAAATGTTTCCGGATAAAAAAATCGCAACGTGGAATCAACCAACTTCACAGAAGAGTTACAAGCGAAAATCTGAATTTCAGCCTGGATCATTTTTTTACAATCAATGCATAGCGATGGCCTTGAACCAATAATCGATAAGGACGGATACGTTACTAGTTCGCCTCCATTTTTTCTGGCTATTTCCCCAATTTGCTGGATGGTCATGGTGTTCTTGGGTTTTTTGTGGCGTAAACAACTTCTCATGCGACGCAACGTATTCTTGAACGAATGATAATCAAAGAAGGATATGATTACGAATTTCCGTGCAACCCGCAATAATTCGCCAAGCAACCGCTCGCGCTCTGTAGGCATAGGCAAATGATGGCAAAGCCGAATGCAAACTATAGCGTCGATGCTCGAATTTTGGAAAGGGATATGGAACGCCGAGGCGGTCATCCAGATGCGGCGCGCGGGCACGTGCGAGTTTGCTTTTCCATAGAGAATTTGGCCAACGGCAATATCTGCTTCAATGAGTAAATCAGTAAAAGGCGCTAATTGCGGGCTTAACCTTCCTCCCCCGCAAGGCAAATCCAGCATGGTCGCGCAATGTCCTTGCCGGGACAGAAGCTGGTTTAATAACCGGTACTCTCGTTTGGTACTTAAGCGTTTTAAAAAGTATTTTTGGTACTTCAGGTTGTAATCTTGGGCGTCCTGCACTTCCTGGTAGTTTTGTTGGTAGGATTCACTGGTAAGTTGTTCGCGCGTTTGTCCCCAGGAATCAGCAGATCCAGCGCGGGCAAAAAGCGGTACGCCCTGGTAAACAGGGTAAGTGTTATTACATTGTGTGCACCGGACCGTTTGTTCCTGGATTTGAATCCGGGCCAGACAAAAAGGGCACTGAAGCATATTTGCAATTAGCGTTAAATCTTCTTGCGAGTTTTTGGTTTTGTTAGTTTCGGGTTTTATCATGATCGTTTCCTTCCGTACCGTAAGCATCTGATAAATTAAGGTAGAACGGACAGTTACCCGACCGCCCCCTCACAGATCCCAGCGTGCGGTACTACCGCACCGGGCTCTTCGAAACTGTTCACTTTCGC
>NZ_SZPP01000083.1:0-6113 GCF_030263775.1 Candidatus Jettenia sp. AMX1 | reverse complement strand
ACCCTTATTTTTCAGGCTTTTTCAGCCATACGGTCCTTAATTTCCTGGTATTTGGCTACTCTTGGACAAATTTATCCTATTTCTGCGCAACTTATGTGTTATTATTAAAATATCTGTTTGCTCAATTGTATAAGCTATAAAGTTTTTGAATTAAGTAGTCATCTAAATCTAAATTATGGAATGGATAATAGTAATTATATTGCTTTTTTTTAATGGTGTACTTTCATGTATAGAAATGGCATTTGCTTCTACCAATGTCCCGCTTTTAAGAGATATGGCTTTTAAAGGCAATAAAACTGCCAAAATATTCCTTGATTTACGAGCACGCCCGGAAAGGACCTTTGCCGTTATCCAGATAGGTATTACGCTGATTGGGGCTTTATCTGCAGCGCTTGGAGGTGGCAAAGTAATAAAATCTATTCTGCCATATATGAAGGGCTTTTTAGGGATTTCCGGAACAACGGCTGAATTTGTTGGAATTGTACTTTTCGTTATCCCATTCACCTTTTTTTCCGTTATTATCGGCGAGTTGATACCGAAAGCGATCGCAATCCGTTACCCCGAAGAGGTATCTTTGGCTTCTAGCCGGCTCTTAACGATTATGACAAAGATTGCAACACCTGTTGTCCATATCCTGGAGCAATCAACAGTAAAATTTCTTTCGCTCGTAGGTATTAACTCGTTCCTTTCTTCGGAAGAAGGAGCGGGGGTATCAGAGCTTTCTTTAAGATCTCTGCACTCATTTCACAGAGATTACATTTTGAATTTATTTACTTTACGCTTTAAGAAAGCATCAGAGGCCATGGTTCCCTTTTCCCGGGTAACAACGATTCGAAACTCTATGGGCAAGGAAGAAATATTAAAAATTATTATTGATTGCGGACACACAAGACTGCCCGTCATATCAGACGAAATCGAGCCCCAGGTAATTGGTATTCTTCACACAAAGGAATTTATCGCTATGATGGATACCAAAACAGAATTCTCTTTAACCAGCCTACTCCGTAAACCTTACTTTGTGAATCTGAATGAATCCATTCTCAAAATGCTTAAGGATTTTCAGGGAAATCGGATTCATATGGCCATTGTACGTCAAGACAATCAAGTTATGGGCATTGTAACATTGGAGGATATTGTAGAAGAAGTCTTAGGTGAAATTTATGACGAAGATGACGATGGAAGAGTTAAGAGAGACTGGAAACAAAGGGTTAGCACGAGAAGAAACCAAACGAAAGGTTAGTACCTCTTCAGAACATGTGTCATCATCAATGTGTGATTCTTAATAATAAGTTACCGTGTAATATCTGACAAACCACGCTAGACTATACATTTAGGGTATGGAATGAACCCTGGAAATGGACTTGTTCTTTGGCTCTTTTGTAAACAACCATACCCAGAAGAAATGCAAGGACACAAATAAATCCGTGAACGTGAATCTTCTGGTCTGTCCAGTGATACTGGGGCCGTACTGCCAAGTAAAAAGGGTTTTTCAGATTTTAAAAGATATATTCCACCTTCTGTTGTCCCCAATAAGCAGAGATAGCCTCCTCGCTCTTCCACTGATGACGGTTAGTAATTATAGGCTATCCGAGAATGTGGTTAATAAATAAGAGTAAAAGACAAAGGAAATTGTGGGTAAATTAAAATACGATCGATAAACAAGTCAGGAAAAGGTTAAAATATTCCCATCCAAATCATCCTTGTATCTCGGAAGCATAAAAAGGACATAAAACTACTACCATGAGGGCTTATTTTCCTTGTATTACCTTATACCGCTTATACCGTGGCGAGCCTTATTCCCATTTTCAGCATCTTTTTTAAATTCCATCCAATACACATCAACTTGTCTATCGCTGATTACAATCCCATCTTCAAAATTGTGTCCGTACCATGTCATATATGCCACAAGAAGATTCGTTCCGAGCGCAAGCTCACCGTCTTTCGTATCAGCACTATCGGCAATAATCTGCCCGGCTGTAACTTTTTCTCCCCGTTTGACACAAGGTTTGTGGTATATGATTGTTTCATGGATTGTAGGGGTTTCTGTCATAAGCGGATAGGATTCCTTTTCCAAATCATCGTCACGTTGAATAACAATCTCCTTGGGAGCAACTGCGATTACTTCCCCATCCGATTTGGCTTTTATACACCGTCCACTGAGATGCGCTATTTCTTTTTCAAATCCTGTCTTGACCAGAGGCCTTTCAGGATATAAAAGGGGAAGAGACTGTTTAAGGTTTTTTGCACCCATAAGACCCTATTAGCATCGTCATGTTGAATAAACGGTACTAATGCTGCTGCAAGTCCGATACATTGTGATGGATAAGCATCCTGATAGTGAGCTTTGCTTTTATTATATAATCGTATCATTCCATCTTTACCCCTTCTGGCAAAATACTGATTTTTATTTACCTCATTATCATCGGAATAAGGGAGGATGGCAGTATTTTCTTCTTCGGATGGATTAAGATAACAAAGTTTGGCGTTTGTTTGATCCGTGGGAACATAGAGAGTCTTAATTTGCCCACCTTCAATCCTGGCATGGGTAGCAAAATGAAGGGTCAACCCTATCTTCTCCGATTCCGGGGTTTCTACAAGACAGATACGGCCGTAGTGGCTATAGTGGACATCCCTTTTACCGAACCCCCGGTAATCTTTGCTAAGACCTTTAGGGCCGTAGAATGTAATTTTTCGTTTGTGAGATATCTCAGAGAGGGAGTTATTCTGATCGAGCAATTGACATAGCTCCCCATTTATATACCTTTGTACATATCTGTCGAATGTAGCAGGCATATTTTTTAAAGAATCTTCGTAGTTAAACCATCTTCCACTCATTTCTTCTTCTCGTTTTTGCTTTATTTCACTTAAGGCGTCGATCGTTATCTTTTCAAGTTGATCTCCGATAAGCAAGACCTCTTGATTTGCCAGATTATCAATATCATCCGACCATAACCTTCAAGACCTTCAACAAGATTGAGAAGGTAGTTTATTATTCCAAGGATATCTTGCTTTGTCAGATTTATGATACTATCGTCAGAGGAAATTATATGCAGGTCGTTTAAAGATTTCGCAAGTTTGTTATTGAGCCTTTTCCTGCCTTTCGAAGAGAGATCATAATGACTGGAATGAAAGAGATGATGGGTGACAAAGTTCATTTGCTCTTGGCTTAAAGGATTTCTAACGTTTTGAACCTCTGAATAATTCTTTTTATATACATCTTTATTTAGAAATAAGTTATCAGCCTCTTCCTGGAAACTAAATATCTTTAAAAAACAGGCCAGGTCTAATTGCCTGCAAATATTGGCAATATCTACCTTTATAATTCCTCTATTTTCCCCACTATTTTGTACGGTAAATCTTACCTGCAACCCCCTTTTGGGCCTTATCCATGCCGTGTATGTTGTACCCATATTACTTTCAACAAGAAGCCCATATGCAGGAATAATTTGCGCTATAGGAACCCGCTCCAATCCATTGACTATAAAGCTTGCCCGCTCAGTAAATGCCGGTATAGAACCTAAAACCTGATGTATCTCCTTTTCATCATCCTGCCTGTGGTAAATATCAACGCCGTCATAAGACCATCGGGTATACGTACTCATTTTAAGTTTAAGCAGGATGGTAGTATTCAAAGTTTCAGAATAAAGGAAACAACGCTCTTCGGACTTTGAGCTATTTTTTACTTCATATTCATTATAGTTAACTTCTGTTAATATCTCCTTTTTCAAAAACGATATATCAATATCCCCTTTACTCTCTTTGATCCCACGTAATTTTTGGCATATCTCGTCCCTTTCAGTTGTATTGTCTATCTCTTCAAAATTGATCATTTCTGGTTGAACGTTTCCTGGAATCTTAATAGGAAAGAGGCTGCAAAGTATGGTGTGGAGGGTAGTATCTTTATTGGGGATGGGTCTAACAAATTTTGCGTATGAGTCTAAATGAGGTGATAATTCAATACATCTGTCAACTTCAACATTAGCCATGTAAAGACCTCCGTATAAGGTATTTACAAACTGGATTAAATTAAGGATCAATTCCTTATAAGCAACTTTATTTCCATTTTGCTATTGTTACTGCATAAAGATTCTGTATTTATCTTGAAGATAAGGCATGCAATGATATTTGCTATATTATTGGTGTAATATTTATTTAAATAGGGCGGATATTTTAACACTAAGAGAATATTCAGGCAACTATAAATTGTTAGGTTGACATATTTTTAATCAATGATCCAATTGTGCTCAAATCATCTTATGTCTTCTAACAGCGATTCTGCGGATATAGATTTGTGAGGATCGTTAAGAATAAACAATATGTTGATAAATGTGTTGTTGTGATTAGCTGTATAGAAAATAAGATCCTAGAATAAATTTGGAATGGCTAGGAACGGAAATTTGATTTTCGAATTTTTAAACTATGTTTTTAAACCTAAAGGTTTGAGTTACATTCCAAGGCTTTTGCAAATTTCAGATATTTGGCGTAACGCCTGTTCGTATTTATCAGTGGTAATGACTACCTTATCCAGTGATCCGTAATGCTGCTCAAGACATTGCAGTAACAATGCCTTAATCCTTTGTTCATCAGGTAAATTGGGAAGTGTTGACTTTGTATAAAGTTCTTCAAGGTGTTTTTCTTTAGCATTGAAATAATCAATAATCTGCTGCTCTGACCATTCTCCCCTGCGGATAGACTTTAATTGCTCGTTATTTCTCTGTAAGTCAAGGTCACCTTCGATCAGTATCTGTTCCACTTCATTTAATAATCTAACTATATGATAGGCAAATTTCACATCATAGCCATACTTATCTACCATTTCTTTTCGTTTGCCATCACGTTCTTTCGATTTCATCTTATGCATCTGGCTGTAGGCATAACCCTTAAACTTGTGCCAGACACCTTTATGCAGAAACATTTTACGGTTTTCCCTAACCATTTGACCTATTTGAGTAATATGAATCACGCAGTTTTGGGGAGTGGAAAGGGAGTCGATTATGTTTGGATTATTTTCCATGCATAATTGGAAATATTTCACAATGGAATACACCGTAAAATCATATTGCTTTCCATTATGCAGTATGTGGTGTTCCTCCCATTGTTCGAATCTTCGGAAATGCTTTCCAAAGCCTGGTATTTCGCCTTTTAAATGCGGAAATATTTCCTCCTTTGGAGGTATGACAAAACCATAGATATCATGGTCGGATTCATCTTTTGTTACTCCGTACGCCTCGCTACCGATTATGGTGAGATACTGAACGTTATTTATTAGCCAGTGCGGCGGGTGTATTTTGCCTTGTTCTTTCAGGGTATGGATGATCATTTACTTATTTTCATTCATTATATGCATGAGGATGATAATATTTGGTTGGTATTATCTGCCTTTTCTTCTTACAGAGTAGCAATCGGTGAAGGTTTCTTCAGAAACGATTTCCAAAAGGGTGGATTCGCATCCGCTTAATCCACACTACACAAGTATCAACTATCATCAAAGAGTCCTCAAGGCTTTCTCAAGCTCGTCTTTTTTGAACTCAAGATGATCAAGCCTTTGGAGATCCTGCCACGTATCCTTCTCTTCAACCTCACCTTTTCTATATAACTCCTCAAACTCTTTAACAGAGGAAACGCCATATTTTGTTCGTATCTTAAACATCTCAGTCTTTATTTCCCTCAATTTTCTTTCCAGGAAAACCTTTAGACTTTCCTTCAGCATCTCTTCCTTTGAAAGATTGAGATTCTTAGCTAAGGCATCTAATTCTTTCATTTCTAATTGCATATCTTATTCTCCTGATATAAATCTGTTAGATACACTTTGTTCTATTATAAATTTCCCTGAATCGTTTGTCTATTTTATCTTTATCAGATTACAGACTCTGAACACTCTAAAGAATTAGGAATTGTGTATCGTTATTTAATCCGTAAAATATAATCCATTATTTCTTCTAAAATATCGCTTAATTCAGGTATACCAGATTGGATCATTTCACCCGATGAGAGATGCTTATGAGAATTGAAGCTTAACCGAGGTTTATGGTCAGCATTATCATACCTGAATATTCCTCAATACCCTTTACAAGTCTGGCGAAATATTCAGTGAGCAACATATTCTATTTCTT